>JAFGRL010000018.1 GCA_016935195.1 Sedimentisphaerales bacterium | reverse complement strand
CATTCATGAGGCTGAAGAAACAAAAGACGAAATAGTAAATGAAGTCAATAAAGTCAAGAATGATATAGTAGACCAGACCAAGGACGCCGCCGGACTGAACGACTCCGAAAAAAATGACTAACTCACTTGAGCTGACATTTTTAAGACCTGACCTTACCAATTGAAATGGGCGATACCAGTAAGAATTCCAACCTCCTTAATTCCACTATGAGTCTTGGTGACCACCTTGAGGAATTGCGCTTACGGCTGCTCCTTGCGCTGGCTGGCCTGGTGGTCGGTACTGTCATTTGCCTCCTCTTTGGTACAAGGATAATAGCCTTTATACAAAGGCCATATAACAATTTAATGCCTGACCATCCCCTCAGTGCGCTTGCACCAGCCGACGCCTTTATCGGGTATATGAAAATATCACTGATTTCAGGTCTGATTGTATCATCGCCGTGGGTTTTCTATCAACTATGGATGTTTGTCGTCGCCGGACTTTTTCCAAACGAAAAACGCTATGTTCATATGGCAGTCCCTTTTTGCGCGTCTTTATTTATCGCAGGAGCTTTGTTTTTTATTTATGTAGTGGCGCCCCTTTCACTCGCTTTCTTCTTGAAGTTTGGTAATATCATCAACGTCGCACCCAATTGGACCTTTCAGAAGTATGTATCTTTTGTAACTATTCTTATGCTGGTCTTTGGCGTTGCATTTCAAACCCCGGTTGCTATTTTCTTTTTGGGCAGGACTGGCCTGGTCTCAATCAAGTCGCTGCGAGCGTCAAGAAAGTTTGTTTTATTGTTGGTCTTTGTTATAGCAGCAATGGCAACACCGCCGGATGTGATATCTCAAGTAACACTGGCTGTTCCACTTTATTTACTGTTTGAGCTTGGTATTTTGCTGCTTCATATCACCAAGCAAAAGCAGTCCTGAAAGGTTGTTTAGCCAGACCTGGTGTAAAAATTTTTAGCCTGCTATATTACGACGTGTATTTTCCGGCCCTGGAAGTGTATTTTTCCATCTGTGATAGCAAATAAAGTATAGTCTCTGCCCATACCAACGTTGGAGCCGGGGAAGAATTTTGTGCCGCACTGGCGAACGATTATCGAGCCTGCCTTGACCATCTGGCCGGCAAACAGCTTAACACCCCTGTATTGGGCATTGCTGTCTCTGCCGTTCCTTGAAGAGCCTTGTCCTTTCTTATGTGCCATAAAAAACTGCCTTTAGCTTAAACCGGAATTTAGAACACTAAACTAAAGGCAATTTTAACACCTTCTGTAAATATTGTCGAGAAAAATTTTTACCGACAAATCCGACCGGTGTGTGCAGCCTTTATAGTTCTTTACTCTATCATAGAAAAGCTCTATAATCGTGCCCAATTCAAGGAGATTAAAATATGGAGATGGAACTTATTTTTGCGATATCGATTGCCGTTGTGATGCTGGTGGTCGTTGGTTTGTTAATATGGCTTATCGTAGCGGGCTCCGCCGGCAGGGAGAAACTGGCAGGCCAGTCGGCAAACATCGGCCTTCTCCAGCAGCAGCTCGAAGCCCTCAAAGCTTCTCAGGACATCACAAAAGATGCTCTGCAAAAATCCCTGCAGACCGGCCAAACCAACATAAGCCAGGGTCTGCAATCAAGCCAGCAGGTATTATCACGTCTGAACTCCCAGATAGGTGAGCTGCAGGGCACAAACAAACAGATGCTTCAGATTGGAACAGAGGTGAAGCGTTTGCAGGCCATCTTAGGCAGTCCAAAGCTGCGAGGCCAGATGGGTGAATGGTCGCTGAAGAATTTACTCGAGAAGATTCTGCCGGCCGAGAGCTACACACTACAATACACCTTCAGAGACGGCAAAACCGTCGATGCACTTATCCAATTGGCTGATTACTCGGTACCTGTCGATGCGAAGTTCCCACTGCCAAGCTTTGAGGCAATTCTCAAAGCCGAAACCGACGAAGAAAAAAACAGGCTGCGTAAGCAGTTCCTGCGGGATGTGATTATCCACGCCGATAAAATTGCCACCAGCTACATAAAGCCGGGCGAAGGTACGCTGGATTTCGCCATAATGTACATACCCGCAGAGAACGTCTATTATGAAACGATTATAAAGTACACCGGCGAAGCACAGAATATATTACAGTATCTGCTTGATAAGAGAGTTATAGCTGTCTCACCGAGCCTTTTGTTTGCATATCTAATGACCGTGGTTATGGGTCTGCACGGCCTGCAGATAGAAAAACAAGCCGCCGAAATTCGCCAGAACTTACGAAAACTGAACGCATCCTTTGGAGATTATTGCACCGATTGGGAGGTTCTCGGCACCCATTTGCGAAACTCATACAACAAGTACGAGGACGGCCAGAAAAAACTCGACCGCTTCGGCCTGCAGCTCGACCGAATACAGGGTGAATCGGAAGAAAACCCAACGTGAACAGGCTGTGTCGCGATATATCGGGCCAGGGTTTTTGATTGAAAGGTTATTTGTCTGCTCCCTCCATACCAGCCCAAGCAGCGCAGCGTTTCGGCAGCCAATGTATAGTGCTGGCGATTGATGCTCGTCGGTCGAAAAATGTGCCCGGCAAGTGGCAGGTATGCGTCAAGGCAGGCTCGGAGCCTACCGATTTGGATGTCGTCCAGTGGGCTGTCAAATGCTGAAATCTTGGCGCCGGCGGATATAAAAAAAAGAAGCCCCAGCCTTTGATTTGCCTATCTAAAAATGAATTAAAAAGTCAGGAAAAATGCAGGTGAAAAGACCGGCAGCCTGCTGACTATGAAAATTTAAGCCGATGGAGGGATTCGAACCCACAACCCCAGCTTTACGAAAGCTGTGCTCTACCATTGAGCTACATCGGCAAAATACTCAAATATAATATATACTGCTCGATAGTCTTTAAAGGTTTTTTAATCTTTGCTGTCGGTCGTAGTCTTTCAGTGCTTTAATCAATTCGTCCATATCGCCGGTGAGTATTTTGTCAAGATTGTACAGAGAAAGGTTAACCCTGTGGTCTGTAACACGATTCTGTGGAAAGTTGTAGGTCCTTATTTTCTGGCTTCTATCGCCGGTGCCAATCATTACCTTACGCTGCGAATCCCTTTGGGCTCTTCTTTTGCTCTCAAAGTGCTCGTATATTCGACTGCGTAAGATTCTCCAGGCCTTTGCGCGATTTTTATGCTGGCTCTGTTCATCCTGCATGCTGACGGTAATTCCCGTGGGTATATGTTCGAGTTTGATGGCACTGCTGATTTTGTTGACGTTTTGCCCACCGGGCCCGCTTGACCTGCTGACGTGTTCAACGACATCTGCTGGGTTTATCTGAATATCAAGTTCCTCCGGCTCAGGCAATACTGCCACTGTAGCCGCTGATGTATGAATCCTTCCTTGTGATTCTGTCTGTGGCACCCTTTGCACGCGGTGGCCGCCGCCTTCGTAACCTAACTGCGACCATACTCCTTTTCCCTTGATGCTGAAAATGACCTCACGGAAACCGCCCATCTCTGACGGGCTAAAATGTAATTGTTCGGTCTTCCATCTGTGACGCTCGGCATATCTTGTGTACATATTATACAAATCACGTGCAAAAAGCGCAGCCTCATCACCGCCGGTACCTGCTCGTATTTCCACAATGACCGAGTTAACATCAATATCGTCAGCCATAACCAGCACATCCTGCATCTGTTTTAACAGCCTGCTCTTTTGTTGTTCGAGCTGATTTAGTTCTTCCTGTGCCAGAGTTTTGAAATCCGCTTCTGTGTCATTGTCCGTTAGCATCTGTTGCGCATCTTCGATTTCACTTATTGTTTTTTTGTATACGCGATATTTGTCAACTATTGTCCGCAGCTTACCCTGTTCTTTGGATAGAGCGATGAGTCTGGCTGTATCACCGGCGACCTCAGGCTCGGCTATTTGCCTGTCAATCTCGGTGAAGCGTTTTTCAAGTTCGCCGAGCCTAACTAACAAGGGATTGCTCTCTGTAGTCATTTTACAATCTAAAAATAAAAAATAGCGTATAGCTTCGGGTTATGCATCTTTAATTGATGTCTTACACCTTGACTGTACGCTTGGATGTTTTTGAACTTGTCTATTGTTTTTGTTCTTTATTGGCCCCTTTTATGTAGCTTTTGCCGTATTTCTTCTGGAATCTTTCAATTCTGCCGGCAGTATCGACGAATTTTTGTTTGCCGGTATAGAAAGGGTGGCACATAGAACAGATTTCAGCATGTATTTCCTTCGTTGTGCTGCGAGTTTCAAAACTATTCCCGCAGCCGCAATGAACTACCACTTTATGGTACTTCGGATGTATTCCTTTTTTCATAAGCAAATTACTCCCAGACTGAACAATGACCCAGCCGCCAAAAGTCCAAATTCCAAGCCCCGACCGTGAGGGAGGGGATAAAAACAAGCATTTTGTTCGTCGTTTTCCACTTTTGACGCAGGCATCAAAACAATATGATACCTGTTCTACAAATGCGTTGCAACAAAAATTTTTCCCGCAGTTGTTTATATCATACGATAATTCGTCAGGCTTGACGGTAAAGCCTATCCGGATTATAATTGCTCTTTCAAGTGCAGTCAAAATCAAAGGTTACGGTTGACTGCAAATTTTATTATGTGTAGTTCGTAGATTTAATCCGGATATAGGGACAGCAGCAGCGTAAAAGGTGGTCTATATGTGTCAAAATAAGGGCTTGTACAAATTTCGTGAAATTGAGGCTAAATGGCAGCAATACTGGCAGCAAAATGAAACATTCAAGGCCGTTGACTGTGATGATTCAAGGCCCAAATACTATGTGCTCGATATGTTTCCATACCCAAGTGCCGAAGGACTTCACGTTGGACATCCCGAAGGTTATACCGCAAGCGATATCGTCGCCCGCTGTAAGCGGATGAAAGGCTTTAATGTCCTGCATCCTATGGGCTGGGACGCTTTCGGCTTACCAGCCGAACAATATGCCGTCAATACTGGTACCGACCCCAGAACCACCACAAAGAAAAATATAGATAATATGCGCAGGCAGATAAAATCCCTGGGCTTTAGCTATGATTGGAGCCGGGAAATCAGCACCACAGACTCAAAATATTACAAGTGGACACAATGGGTTTTTCTGAAATTCTTCAATAGCTATTTTGACGAAATCGAAAAAAAGGCTAAATCAATCGACCAGTTCCCGATTCCTGACGGTTTAACTGATGCTGAAAGACAAAAATATGTTGATGAGCATAGACTTGCTTATGAAGCCCAAGTACCTGTTAACTGGTGCCCGGCCCTTGGGACGGTACTGGCCAATGAAGAGGTAGTAGGGGGGGTGAGTGAAAGAGGCGGCCATCCGGTATTTAGAAAACCTATGCGGCAGTGGATGCTGCGCATAACAAAGTACGCCGAAAGATTGCTCGAAGATTTGCATGAGTTAGACTGGCCTGGCTCGATAAAGAAGCTGCAAACTGACTGGATAGGCAAGAGTATCGGAGCCGAAGTTGATTTCAAAGTTGATGGCTTTGATGAAATTATTCGTGTTTTCACTACCCGGCCTGATACTTTGTTTGGTACGACATATATGGTATTGGCTCCTGAGCATGAACTGGTTGATAAGATAACAACTGCTGAAAGTAGAGCAGTTGTTCAAGAGTATCGCCGCAGCGCTGCTACTAAAAGCGACCTTGATAGGACTGATTTATCGAAAGAAAAAACCGGAGTATTTACGGGTTCTTATGCGATAAATCCGGTCAATGGCCAAAAAATTCCAATCTGGATAAGTGATTATGTGCTGATAAGTTATGGTACCGGCGCTATTATGTCGGTGCCGGCCCACGACGATAGAGACTTCGAATTCGCAAAGAAATTCGGCCTGCCTATTGTTCCGGTTGTTGAGCCGGAGGATAAACAGCAGGCCGAATTGGTAAAACAGGGTCAATTGTGCTTCATAGGAACTGGCAGAGCGGTCAATTCAGGGCAGTTTGATGGCCTGACAACAGAGGCATTCAAAGAGAAGATTACCAGTTGGCTCGAACAAAAACAGTTAGGCAAACGGTCCGTCAACTATAAACTTCGGGACTGGCTTTTCAGCAGACAGCGTTACTGGGGAGAACCTTTTCCAATTTTGCATACCAACGATGATCAGGTAATCGGCCTTAGCGAAAGTGATTTGCCGTTGGAACTGCCGGTGCTGAAAAACTATAAGCCCACAGGCACTGGTCAGTCGCCGCTGGCTAACATTGATAGCTGGGTGAATGTAACGCTGCCCCAGGGCGCAAAGGCAAAACGTGAGACCAATACAATGCCACAGTGGGCGGGAAGCTGCTGGTACTATTTACGGTACCTTGATCCTGATAATAGTCAGCAATGCTGCCAGGCCGAGAAAGAAAAATACTGGATGCCTGTCGATCTGTACATTGGCGGTGCAGAGCATGCCGTGCTGCATCTTCTCTATGCAAGGTTCTGGCATAAATTTCTTTACGACTTAGGCTATTGTCGAACCAAAGAACCATTCAAGAAGCTTGTCAATCAGGGAATGATTTTGGGCGAAGACGGCCAGAAAATGAGTAAATCCCGCGGAAATGTGGTTAACCCGGATAAGGTTATTGCCGATTACGGAGCCGATTCGATGAGGCTCTATGAGATGTTTATGGGGCCGTTAGAGGCGGCCAAGCCGTGGAATATGCAGGGGGTTGAGGGTGTTCATCGCTTTTTGCACAAGCTCTGGCGAACGGTAATTGACGAAGATGCCGGCGGTCTTGACAAGGTGGTAAAAAAGACGAAAGCGGATGAAGCGACACTGCGCCTGCTGCATCAAACGATAAAAAAAGTCGGTGCTGACATAGAAAATTTCAGCTTTAATACTGCGATAAGTGCGATGATGATTTTCCTAAACCATCTGAGCAAACAAGTTGATAGGCCCAAAGGCATAGTCGAAAAATTCATTTTAATTCTTGCTCCCTTCGCACCTCATATCACTGAGGAACTTTGGGAGAAACTGGGCCATAGCAAAAGCTTAGCTTATGAGCCGTGGCCCGAATACAACGCCGAACTTATCAAAGAAAAAGAAATTGAATTGGCGGTACAGGTCAACGGCAGGGTGAAGGACAGAATCGTCGTAACTGCCGATGCAGACGAAGAACAGATAAAACAAAAAGCACTTGCCAGTGAAAAGGTTAAAAAAGCTTTGAACGGAAAAGAACCTGAAAAAATCATAGTAATCAAATCCCGGCTGGTAAATATTGTGCTCTGATACTGATTTGATGGCATTTCTATGAGTGTCGAAATAGAAACAAAGCTAAAAGTTAAATCTTTTGCAAAAGTAAGACAAAGACTGAATGAGCTGGGCGCAAAGTTCATGGAAGAACAGATACAAAACGATTACTATTTCGATAATTCAAGTTGCAAATTGCTAAATTCGGACAAGTGTCTTCGCCTCCGTCAAATCCATATCGGCAAAAGCAAAAGGTATCTGCTGACCTTCAAAGGCCCGAAGCAAAAGAACCAGATAAAGAAAAGGTACGAGGTCGAGGTCGAAATTAAACAGGCCGGGCCAATGCGAAAACTCCTTTCGATGCTCGGCTATGAAAAAGTATTGAGCTTTAAAAAGAAACGCCAGATATGGCAGTTGAAAGGGTGTGAAGTTGCATTGGACAGATTGCCTTTGTTGGGTAATTTTATAGAGATAGAAGGACCCAACGAGAAAAAAATAACCGACGTGCAAAGGAACTTGGGCCTGACAAATTTGCAGCATCTCCCGCAAAGCTACGCATCCTTGATGGAAGAAAAGCTTCGTCAGCGTCAAGCATAAACGTTACGAAATACGAGATACGAAAAATGAAGCCAGAAGATGGTTATATCGCATATATCGTAAATCCAAAAGCAGGGGCAAATAGGGTACTGACTGCTCAGAGGTTCGAACGATACTTGGCCAGTAGAAAATTCCAGGTCAGGGTCATTCTCACCGAGTCATTAAGTGATACCTGCAAACATGCCAATGATGTTGCAGTTGATTATGATTGTGCAATGGTAGTCGCAGTTGGCGGAGACGGCACCGTAAGAGAAGTTGCCGATGGCTTGGAAGGCAGTGATAAGCCTTTGTTAATTTTACCCTGTGGAACAGAAAACTTGTTGGCAAATGAACTTGGCCTTGATGGAAGATTGACAACGATGATTAAAGCATTTGAATCAGGCCGGGTAAAATCTCTGGATTTAGGAAAAGCCAATGACAAATGTTTCACCTCGGTTGTGGGCTTTGGTTTTGACGGCGAGGTGGTCGGACGCGTCAGCCGTGAGCGTCAGGGACATATAGACTATTTTGATTACTTCTGGCCTTTTTGGAGGACTTTCTTGGGTTATAGGTTTCAAAAGATGGAAGTTGAAGTCGACGGCCAGGAAGTCTTCGACGGGACAGGCATTGTTTTCGTTGGAAACACTTCCAAGTATGCTTTAGGTTTGGCAATACTGCATTCCGCTGATTGCAGCGATGGTCTTTTAGATATTTGTATTTATAAATGCAGCTCAAAAACGCACCTGCTGAAACACGCTGCGATGACTGTACTAAAACAGCATTTAGACAGATCTGACGTAATCTACTTAAAGGGCAAAGAGGTTGTTGTAAGTTCAAGCTGCCTGAATATAGAAACTGAAATAGACGGCGACCCGGGACCGGCATTACCCGTATCCGTCAAAGTAGTACCGGCAGCGATAAATTGTGTAGTTTCTGCGGCAGCCAGGCCAGCCGGTATTCGAAGAAGAGTTCTCCGCGCACTTTCGTAGTAATTTGCCGTTGCGAGGAAATGCTTACGTGCCTAAAGGCACCATGGCAATCTTCTGTCACCTCGAGCGCAGCCGAGAGGTCTATCAAATATAATTACTCCCGCAAAACAAGGCAGCACCGAATTCAAAACAGTTAGCCCGCCGATTCATTCGGCTGGTCTTTTCTAATGTTTTATCCGCATATATCGCATGGCATTTCGCACAATTATCACTCCCGACACACCACTTTTCCAAGCCCCGACCGTGACCGAGGGGATAAAAACAAGCATTTTGTTCGTCGTTTTACACTTTTGACGCAGGCATCTAACTTGGGCTAAAACTTTTCAAAAAACCTTAGACCATTAGCACCATTGGAACCAGAGAACCTAATTCAGGGGGTTTGTTGTGTCTGAACCGGTGCATTTATGCGTGTTTTTGCTGCCTATTCTCACGTTTACAGTAATAAAGGTACGCTCCAACTTGACATTGCGTGGATGATTCAGTTGCCGGCGACAATCTGGAGCTGCGTTTTTTGAATGGGCAGAAAAATCCTGAAAGTAGTGCCTTCTTCGAGTTTGCTCTGTACCTCAATCCTGCCGGAGTGCAGCGTGATTACCTCTTTTACTATGGCAAGACCCAAGCCTGTGCCCGGGATCTGTTTGCCCTCATGGTGAACCCTGAAAAAACGTCGAAAAATTCTTTGCAGAGCATCCTTGGGTATCCCCATACCTGTGTCGCTAATTGCTATGACCAATTCTTCAGACAACTGCCGAAGCGAAACAGACACCCTGCCCCCTGGCTTTGTGAATTTTATTGCATTGTCAACCAGATTAGAAATCGCTGACCGAATTTTGCTCTCGTCCCCAACTAACTCCACACCCGCGCTGTCCAGCTCAAGTTTCATCTGTACGTTCTTTTTCTCAGCCAACGGTCTCAAAGTTGATACAACTTGCTCAATAATGCTGCTAACATCAAGAAGCTGTTTGGAAATGTTAATGAGACCGGATTCAATCCGTGATATTTCCAAAACATCCTCGATTAGTCGCCCAAGACGTTCGGACTCCTTGTCAATCACGGTTACAAACTGCCTGCGCGTCTGCTCAGCCATATTCGGGTCACGCAGTATTGTTGATGCGTAGGCCCTTATTGAAGTAAGAGGCGTACGTAATTCATGTGAGACGGAAGAGACAAAATCGCTTTTCATCCGGTCTATTTCACGCTCGTTTGATACATCTCTTAAGACCATGACTATACCTATCATCGCCCCGCCAATATTACGGATAGGCGTTGCGGTAGCTGCGACTGAATGCTCCGAGCCATTTCGTGTAACAATGGCCTCATGGCCACTGCCTGCTTTTATCTTTCCGGAATTAAGAACCTTGTCA
Organism: Sedimentisphaerales bacterium; assembly: GCA_016935195.1. Classification (GTDB taxonomy): domain Bacteria; phylum Planctomycetota; class Phycisphaerae; order Sedimentisphaerales; family Anaerobacaceae; genus JAFGRL01. Next base: position 3,798 of record JAFGRL010000018.1, on the reverse strand, counting down.
GCAGGATTTTCAATTGGCTCTTTGGTCTGTTCGTCTATGAACCGAAAGACCTCATTTATGGATTTGCCCTTTATCTGCTCGAACTGGAAGCCTGTCATACTTTCGGCCACTTTGTTAAACAATATTATTTTTTTATCAACATCGGCCGCAATAAGTGCATCTGCCATACTCGAAAGAGTAACTGCAAGAAGTTCCTTTTCTGCAGCAAGCTGCTCTGTTCGCTCCTTTACGATGATTTCGAGGTTCTTATGATACTTATCGAGCTCATCCTGTGCTTTCTTTCGACCGATGGCGTTCTTTATAATCTCCGGTAATATCTTAAGATAGTTGCGGTCCTGGTCCTTTATAAGATAATCGTATGCCCCGGCTTTCATAGCCCTGGTGGCAAGAGCCTCATTCCCGGCACCGGTAGCAAAAATGATGGGAGTACCTTCTGTCGAATCCCAAACGTCAAATGCAGTGCCGTCCCCCAGAGAGTGATCGGAGATAATAATATCGAAACACTCATCGGCTAAAATGTCCCGAGCCTGCGAGACAGAACCCGCTATTTTGTAATCATACGGGTGTTGTTCGTTCTCAACCGCCCGTCTAAAGGCAAGCTGGTCGATCCTGTCGTCTTCTATCAGCAGAACTCTGATTTTGTTATCTTGCACAATTTTAGTTGCCATCTGGCAGTTCGCTCAATGTCCAGTACAATTTGATTGTTCGGACAGCTTCTACAAAATTTTTGTAGTCAACCGGTTTAACAATATAACCGGCCACTCCATTTTTAAAACTTTCTTGGATATCATACTGTTCTTTGGAAGTAGTTAGCACAACAACAGGAATATCCTTGATTGATTCATCAGCTTTTGCCGCTTTCAAAAACTCAGCACCGTTCATCTTAGGCATGTTCAAATCAAGCAAAACGACACAAGGCTTCTTATCACCTTTTGCCCTTAAATAATCCAGGGCCTCTTCGCCATTGACGGCACGAACCACCGGATTGGTAATGTTCAGTTCTTTGAAAGCCCGCCGGACCGTCATCGCATCAACGTTATCATCCTCAACTAACAACACCGGCCTGCAACTTTTCATTTTTTGACCCCAGTTCCTGCTTCGGCAAAGTGAAGAAAAAGGTACTTCCTTCGCCGAGTTTAGACTCAACCCATATTCTACCATTGTGCATCTCCACAATCTTTTTAACAATCGTCAGGCCTATTCCAGTACTTTCAAACTCATCCCGAGGCAAAAGCGTCTGGAATATCTGGAAGATTTTTTCGAAATGTTTTTCATCAATTCCGGGACCATCGTCCGAAATACCGAATTTCCAGAAGCCGTCCTCTTCCACACAGATAATTCTTATCCAGCCTTTCGGCTTATCCATATATTTAACAGCGTTACTAAGCAAATTCTGGAACACCTGCGCAATGCGTGTCTGCTCACATTCAATCACAGGCAACTTGGTTTCGATAGTTACTTCAATATTTCCCGGAGGAGCAATCATATCGATAACCTCCGGAACCAGTTCATTCAAATCCACCAGATCTCTCTCTTCCTTGATGCGTCCGACTCTGGAGTACTGAAGCACACCATCAATTAAATTATGCATCCGCTCTATGCGACTTTCTAATAATTGAAGCTGCTCTTTGCCCTGCTCATCAAGCCTGTCTGTATAATCATTTACCAGCCAGTTAGCCAGGGTCTTTATCGCTCGCAAAGGCGCCTTCAAATCGTGCGAGACTACATATGCAAAATCCTTCAACTCACGATTAACAGCTTTCAGTTCCCACATAAGTTGTGCCTGACGCTCTTGAGCATGCTTAAGCTCAGTGACGTCCCAAAAGATTCCCAATACACCTACAACACTGCCATGCTCATCTTTGACAGGTTTTTTAACAGTGTGGACAGTTATTTCTTTACCATCCTGGATATATTTTTCATCTATCTCCTCTGAGTTGCCAGTTTCCATAATTCGAATGTCATCAACTTTGTACTTTTGGGTTAATTCATCGGGATAGAAATCAAAGTCTGTTTTTCCAACAATTTCTTTGGCTTTAATCTTCAAATCCGATGCGTAATTTTCGTTGCAGGATATGTAAACCGAGTTACGATCCTTAAGGAATACCTTATGAGGAATATTCTCAAGAAGTGTCCTATACTTTTCCTCACTCTTTCTTAAAGCACGCTCTGCCTCTTTTCGTTCGGCAATGTCACGGACAATCGATACTACATAGATCTTGTCGCTCTGGTTAACAAGTTTGACATTTGCCTCTATAGGGAAGGTTTTGCCGTCCTTTCGCTTATGGGTACCCTCCAGGACCAGATGACCGTTCTTTTTTACTTCATCTATATGTGCTTTCCATAAGTCGTCGCTGGGCATCGACTCTTCAATATCCTTGATGGTCATGTCAAGCAGTTCTTCACGTGCATACCCGAGGGATTCACATGCCCTGTTGTTAACATCAAGAAACCGGCCCCATTTTGCATCAACAACAAAGACACTATCGTTGGACTGATTCATCAATTCACGAAACAACTGCATCTTTTCGGCTGTTCTCGCACGTCCGGCCATCCTGCCGAGATGCTCGGCAACGGCGTTTAACAAATTATGCTCTTCCTCAAGAAACCAGCGTTGTTCATTGCTTTGCTTATGGCCAAGATAGAACACTTCTATGCAGCCGGCCTTTTCCCCCTGAACTCGAATTTCAGCATACTGGCTTGATTCACTCTTTTCGAAATCATCTGTATGGTAATGTATGCCGTCGAAAGTTATTCTAACACGGATCAAATTTGGGTATTGATAAGCGTTTTGAAGTAGGGAAGTAGTTTGCTTAAAGATATCTTCAAGCGATACATCCGGCTGCTCAATAAGCTTGGAGAGCTTGTAAAAACAGGCAAGCTCCTTAATTCGTTCCTTTAATACATTCTGGGCCCGCTTACGCTGCGCGATCTCCTCCTCTAAGCTTTTATTAGTGGATGATAACTCTTTGGTACGATGCTGAACCTTTTCTTCAAGGTCTAAATAGGATTTGTTTAATTTATGTGCCATATCATTGAAAGATGTGGCAAGGCTGCCGACTTCATCTTTTGAAGTAACCTCTATCTTTGTATCCAGCTTGCCGGTGCTTATCATTTCAACGCTGCTGCGGAGTCTACAAATCGGCTCAGTTATCGCCTTCGAAACGAAAATCCCGACTATCCACGCTATGGCTAAGGCCGCAGAGAGTATAATGACACAGAAAGTTCTCATGGCAGCCAAAGGTTCCAATGCTTCTTTCTCATCTATCTCTGCGCAAAGACACCATTGCATCCGGCTTATATGATCGTGTATTCCCAGTACTTTGACGCCCCTGGAATCGGCAAACAAAGAGGCCTTGTGCTCATGCACTTTTCTGCCGAATTTCTTAATATCTTCAAAACAGTCTCTTGTGTTTTGGGTATCGACTTTTTGTTTAAGAAAGGTGTCTTTTATGAAACGGGAAGGGGTTATCATATACCCGTATTTGTTTACCAGATATATTTCGCCTGTTTTACCTAAGCCGGTCGTATCGGTGGTTATTTCATTTAGCACATTCAACGTAACCCTGGCAGCAATTACACCTAAAAACTTTCCTGTTTTACTATCGCTAACCGGAGCAGACACAGCCATCGATTCCTGTTTTGTCGTCGCAGAGTAATAAGCGTCTTTAATATACGGGCCTGATTTTGCCCCTAAAAAATAGGCGTCTGAGGCTCTGTCTAAACCGATTTTGCTCCTGTCGCTCGAGGCAACAATTTTACCATCTGTGTTTAAAACAAAAACTTCGTAAATGTTTT
>JAFGRL010000017.1 GCA_016935195.1 Sedimentisphaerales bacterium | reverse complement strand
TCATATGACTCCATATCATCTATCAGGACCGTATCTTCTACAACGAAGCTCCAGATATCTCCTGTCCAAGTCTGTGCCGGTGCACTTACCTTGACCTCATCGATTCGCCAGAAGTACCTCTGTCCCAATTCCATCGCCGGGGCATAGGTATTGGGATCCTGCTCGACAATGACCGGAGTAGCACTGGCATTTACATCAGCCAAAGAGGTGCCAAAATAAATCGTGTGCTTTTCGGCACTGTCACCGGGCGCCCAGGTGATGATATTTTCCACAATTGGCAGGGTTCCCAGATGACTCGGTGCATATGCAACATTTGCAGCGGGTGTATAAGCCGTTATCGTAGTCTTGTCTGTGCCGGGGTCATACGCCGCTCTGGGATATGCCCTGGCAACGGTACCGCCGAAGGCTGTAATCCAGCCGGCCGTACTGTAATCGCCAATCTCAATCATCTGGTCGCCATCTATTACCATTATGCCGTTTGTTATGTCGATAGAATGGCTGGCCTCCATTTTAAGACCACTTGAACCGACATTTATGGTTCCGGCATTGAGATTGATAACACCTTTAGCATTTTTGTAGTCGAGTTCGAGGGAGTCGCAATTGACTGTGCCCCCCGGTGCGCTCATATTCAACGTTCCTGTGCCCTTGCCTCCGCTAATGATATGGCCAATCGTAACTCTGTCAAATGTTACGATACCACCAGTAAGGTCAAATGTGGTATTACCACTGTCACTACCGGTACCTAACAAAAGTTGGCCAGGACCTGTCAGAGTACCGCCGGCCATCGACCAGGAACAGTTCTCTATCTCATTCAAATCACCGCCGTAGGCCCACATACTTGCACAGACCATATCATCGCCAGCTGTAATAACTAATGGGAAATTCGCATCAGTTGTCCCTGACTTAGTCATATTGATGCCGTCAGCACTGGTCGGCACAAAGCCGACAGCTTCCAGATAACTATAGTTTCTCGCATCGTCCCAGTCGTTGCTGACTCTGCCCTCCCACCACTCATTAGTGGCAGAGACACTGACTGTCAAAACAACCACAAAGGCAACACAGATTAATAAAAGCAGCTTTCTACACATAATACTCCTCCTTAAAAATACGACAACTTAACCAATATATGATATGTTTCTTCCGCAAAACACAGAAAGTAAATCATGGTCGGTTCAATTTTAAAAGGCGAATCTTGCCTTTAAGTACATCCTGTCTCGTATAAACATAATATAACTACAATCGGACTATTCTCTCTCAATCTTTACGATTCAGTTTGGGGCATCGAGCAGTGGCGGCATCATACAGAGTAATGCCGTCATTGCTCGCCCCAAGTGTTGTTGTCTTGTTGCCCACTTACTGTCTAAAATCATGGGCCAAAAATTTACATCAGGTTGTTTTTCTTTTACGCATCAGAACCAGGCCGCCAAGACCCAGCAGAGCAATCGTTGCCGGCTCAGGAATACCCCAGACCTTGGTCTGGTCAGAACCGAAATTGTACTCAGACATAACTGTACCGGCACCACCATAGGCTATAATCCAGTCATCTGTTATCCATGTCTGGAGATCATCGCCGGCATCTGTTTGATCGCCATCTAAGTACATAACACCTTCGGTGATGTCGAGCAGATGCCCTGTGTCCATGTAGAGCACACCTGCATTAATAGTGCCTCCATAGAGGTTCAGTTGACCGAGAGAATCGGCCTTGTGCAACTCCAAAGAAGAAGTTGCATTTAGTGTACCACCTGTCATGTGCAAGTAACCTTTGTCGGTTGCACCTGAGTAGATGTTGTGACCGACAATTACACGCGGGAAAGTAATGGTTCCATCTTCCAGATAAAATGTTGACTTCCCTGAGAGGCTGCCGGTACCGGTTAACAAATACCCCGTACCAGTGATACTTCCACCAGATATGGTCATTGTGGTGTGAGTATTAGATTCATTGTACGACCATAACGAGGAACAAAGTGCTGCACCGGAACTGATGTCTATAGGAGCTTTGGAAAGCCCAGACACGGACCAGTTTACGCCTGTGTCAGAGAGGGGCACAGCGCTGTTGGAGTAGTTGTTGCCGTTGAACCAGTCTCCGTCATCGTCTGCGCCGTACCACCACACATTGACAGCCAATGTGCTTCCTGTAAGACAAAATACCAAAACACAAGACAACATTAACAATAGTTTTTTCTGCATCGTTTCTCCTCCTTCTTCCAAAAACATTTTCTACCTGGCACCGTTGCCAAGCTTTTAATTGCTGTTACAAATAATGTGGATTGACTCTATTGTAAGCGATTATATGTTTATGGTAAGAATTATTGACTGGTTTGATCTCCTCCGAATTTAAAAATGCCAAACCTTCTCCTCTGACTTTTGACTTTTATTTGTATTAATAACTCTAATACAGAATCTACGCCAGTTGGATAATACCATAATGTTTTGTTTCTTGTCAAGGAAATTTTTTAAAATAATGAAAACAGTTTTGTTTCACCCAGTCAATGTGTTTAATATACCCCTGATTTGGAAAAAGAAAATATGACGAATCCATTTAACAGCAGCAAATGGTGTTTGCTGGGATGGTAAGCAGGTTCGGTTTACATTTATATCCAAAAACAACTCAAAAATGGGTCATCACGAGTGTGAAAACGAGATTGACAGTTGTGTGCAAGTTCCTATAATGAACAATATTAGCTTAAAATTATCTAATCTTTCCACTAATCCAGATGTTCGGCAGAGGCCTGGCCGATAGTTGGAATGTGTGAGGAGCTCCAGCGGTTAGTTTACAGGATTTGGAGTTAGAAGCAATTATGGTTGAGAAGCAGCCTATTGATGCGCAGGTGTATTTGGACCATGAGCCGGAGATTCATAAGTACTTCAGGGCGGCGATAAAAACCCGCGCTAGTGATCTTCATCTAAAAGTGGGTCAGCCGCCGAAATTGCGGCTTTTCGGTCAATTAAAGGACACTACCGGCGAGGTTATGACCGAGGAAAGAATTGAGTATCTCATCTTCGAAATACTCACGCCGGCACAGAAAGAGTTTTTTGCTAAATTCGGCACACTGGATTTTGCACATGAGATTGGCGGCGAGGACCGTTTCAGAATCAACGTATTTCGGCAGAGAGGTTTTGTAAGCCTTGCGGCACGTCGTGTGAATGCAGAAGTGCCTCCTTTTGAGCAGCTTCATCTACCCAAGATATTAGAAAAGATAGCCAATGAAAGCCAGGGGCTGGTTTTGGTGGTTGGTCCAACCGGATGCGGCAAGACCACAACTATCGCTTCAATGGTAGATTACATAAACGCCACACGTATGTGCCACATAGTTACGATTGAGGATCCTATTGAATATCTGTTCAAAGACAAAAAGGCTATTGTTTCACAAAGGGAGATTGGTATTGACGTGCAGAATTTCGAAGAGGCGCTGACATATCTTATGCGGCAGGACCCTGATGTGGTGTTTATTGGAGAGATGCGCGACGCAAAAACCGTAAGCGCCGGTATGCGGGCCGCTGAGACGGGCCATCTTGTTTTCGGCACAATGCATTCTCAAAATACATCTCAGGCTGTTCAACGATTGTTGGATTTGTTTCCACAGACAGAAAGGGATTTGATAAGACAAACCTTAAGCCTTACCATAAAGGCGATAATCAGTCAGGCCCTGCTGCCATGCATCAAGGAAGGTGTAGACAGGATACCCGCAGTAGAGATTTTGCTTGCAAATCCATCGGTGAAGAAATTAATTTCAGAAGAGCGTGAGGCTGATTTGCCTAATGTTATCCGAAGCGCTAAAGAAGAAGGGATGCAGGACATTACGGACAATCTTTGCGCACTGATTAAGGAAGGTATGGTAGATCCGAAAGATGCTTATCATTATGCTCCCAACAAGGAAGAGCTGAAGATGGCACTTAAAGGTATCAGGACCACTGCCGGCGGTATTTTGTGATTTTTCATTTGTAGAAGGACATTTTGCAAGTTTCTCAAAAAGGAAACCTGCGTGATGGAGTGTTTAATGACGGATTTAATTGTTGCTGTCGAATATGGGGGGTATATATCAATACCTAAATTTGCTGTCTTTGTGGTTTTATTTGTTCTGTGGATTGCGCTTCTGTCCTGGCTGTACAGGGATGCCAGAGCAATTGGTACAAATGAGGCTTTTTGGGCGGCTGTTGTGTTCGGCGCCGGGGCCGCAGGGAGTGTAATCTGGCTTCTGACGCCTATTTTTGTCGTAGGCCTGCTGTTTTACATCATTGTTGTCGGAGCCTCATCATTAGGGTACGTTATGCACCGAAATACCCAGGTTCCGGAGTTTGACCGAATTCTTACTATCGAACACATCAAGGACCTATTCGTTAACCAAGAGAGAACAATTGAACAGCTTGAAAGTTATAAGTTTATAACGGCAAATAATAACGATGTTCCTTTACCACAGCCCAAGACCCCTGATTTCTTAGGCTATAAGATGGCGTGCGATATTTTCAGCGATGCTATTTGGCGAAGAGCAAGCGATGTACTTTTTACACCCACAGCTCAGGAATACAAGGTAACATACAACGTAGATGGAACACTATTGAAGCAGCCAGCAATGCCCAGAGACCAGACTGAATATTTCATTCGCTTCGTTAAGAATCTGGCGGCCCTTGATATGGATGAAAGACGCAAGCCTCAAAAAGGCAAATTCAGGGTACGCCGTGAAGGAAAAACCACGGACTGGGAACTGGCTACTGCCGGCTCCACTGCGGGGGAACAGATTGCGCTCAAGCAAATAATGCAACAACAGATATCAAGGTTGTCTGATATCGGTGTATCGTCTAAGCAACGAGAGCAGCTTGAAACAATACGACATTTGAAGCAGGGCCTGTTTATAGTGTCGGGCCCCAGAAACTCCGGTGTTACCACAACGTTTTACGCTCTTGTCAGAAATCACGACCCCTTTGTTTACAGCATCAGCACACTTGAGCGAAAAGTGGTTGTAGATTTGCCTAATATCACCCAGGAAGTCTTTGCTTTAAGCGATACAGGTGTTACAACATATGCAAAGAAACTATTGTCTATTGTGAGGATGGGTCCTGACATAGTGGGTGTTGCTGACTGTGCTGATACGGAGACTGCTGAGGTTGCCTGCGCTGCGGCCAAAGACGGAAAAATTGTATATGCTACGGTTGAAGCAGATAATGTGCTAAAAGCACTGGCCAGATGGATTAAGTTCGCAGGCGATAAGAATTTGGTTGCTGATACACTCATTGGGATAGTCAACCAAAGATTGCTTCGGGTTCTCTGTGATGAATGTAAGCAGGCCTACAGCCCCAATCCGGAGATTCTCCGCAAATTTAATATCCCGCCAGAAAAAGCAAAAGTGTTTTATAGGGCAGGCAAGGTAGTATATGACAAACGTGGTAAATCCAGAACCTGCGAGAATTGTCAGGGGATAGGTTTTGTAGGCAGAATGGCTATCTTCGAGATCATTATGATAAATGATCAGCTAAGAGAGGTTATAAAGCAGTCGAAGTCATTAGCTGACGTTGGCACGCAATTCAGGCGCGCCAAAATGGTCTATCTGCAGGAAACCGCCCTGCAGAAGGTAATTGCTGGCACAACATGTATAAATGAAATGGTAAGGGTGCTTTCCCGAAAGAAAGATCAAAGGAAAAGGCCATAAAGGCTATGTTAATTACCTGACAAAGAATGCAAAAATCAAAATGTACAATGCAAAAGTGCCGAATCCGCCTGCGGCGGATGACTGGTTTTATTGAACTTTTTGTGTTACAGAACATATTTTTAAATAAAGGGTTACGTCAATTTTTAACCATAAATCGGCCAGTTTGAGAATATTAGTTCTTTCAGTTGAGACAGTAACGGTCGTAAGAGACAAGGCAGTAATCGGAGATACCCAGCGATGTCAAGTTTATTAGTGTTGGTGATTATTGTTGGCTGTGTGGCTTATCAGTATATCAAAGGAACGCTTGTTAAAGCCTTTGCCACTATAATGGCTGTAATTTGCTCTAGTGTGGTTGCCTTCGGCTATTTTGAAGCCCTTGCGAATGTATTTATCAGCCGGGGCCAAAGCAGTCGCAATGCCGGTTTAGTACCCTGGGCACCGGCACTGTGTTTTGCTCTGCTGTTTGTTGTTGCTTTTGCGATTTTACAGACAGCCATAGCTCAGATAGTCCGGGAGAAGATTGACTTAGGCGTAATTGCAGAACGGGCTGGGCGTATTGTTTGCGGTGCTTTGCTGGGCCTTATCGCATCAGGGCTGGTACTTACAGCTCTTGCAATGGCACCATTATCGAATAATATTCCTTACGAGCGCTTTGATAAGCTCAATCCCAATCCTGATTTGCCAGGAAAATCACTGCTCAATGCCGATGGATTTGCAGTGGGCTGGTTCAGCACTATCAGCAGGGGCAGCTTCAGCGGGAGGAACAGCTTTGCGGTCCTGCGTGCTGACTTCCTGGATCAGCTCTTTTTGAACAAGCTCAATTCTTCGGACGATGTACCAATTGTTACGACTTCACAGGCTATAACGGTTTCAAAAGAAAGCCTGTGGCCTGCACCGGAAGGGCTCAGAATCTCAGCGGATCCTAACCGGGTAATAGAACCAAAGAGCGGGTGCGAACTGACAATTGTCCGCATTGGGATTAAGAGAAGTGCTTTGCCAGCGGTTGAGAAATTCACACTTGGGCAGGTAAGGGTTGTATGTAAGCTGAAAACCCAGCGAGCTGATGTGTTTTCAGGTAACGGTGTCGATGTTTACCCAGCAGGTTACGTGGGGACGCCTGGCAAGATTCAATTGGCAAAACTAAGCCACATAATAAAACTGTCCTCACAAGATTTCGATGGCAGCGTAAAATGGATTGATTTTATTTTCTATGTGCCAAACGAGGTGGTACCAGTCGTCGCAGAATTTAAGCAGAATAACGTAGCTGAGCTTGCAGCGCCGCTGTCGCCAGATAAAGCCCCTGAGCTTATTCCATTCATTAAGCCGGCCAAGCCGACAGAACCAGTCGAAAGCAGTTCGCAGAGCCAGGCAGACTCGCAGGGGGGCCCTTAAAAAAGTTTTAAGTTTTTCGATAGGGGGCAATCTATGGGCAAGCAGCCAGCTCTGCCAAATCCAGTTCCATCAGGTTCTCAAGGTAAAGCCTTAATTGTTCCTCAGAGAAATTAGCGAGAAATTCGGGCTTTGCGCTTTTGTTTATCTCACAAATACAATCAATCAATTCCCTTTTGCTCATAAGATTTATGCCCTTAAAAAAAGTAACTGCTTAAGTGCAATGTATCGAAGTATCGGCAGTAATAAAACTTTTTCTTTAACAACTGTGGTGAAACATAGAGATTGTCCTATAACTATTGACACAAAATACAAGGCAGAGAGTAGTTTATCACAACATATAGTATAGTAAATTTTTTCTATTTAATGGCAGCTGTTGACGTCCCATAAAAGTGTACTCAGGGGCACTTGGTTCAACCTTAAAAAAAGTTTGAAATGAGATGTTTTTTGCACGACACAATAGACTTTAAGTGAAAGACGGCTTATTGGTGTTATCTTAATGAACCAGGAGCAAAGATTTTATTTTTTGCTTTGCCTGTCTTGAGATTGCACTCGATGCCGTCTACGAGAGCGCCGTTGAGCAGGCATGGCTGCCCGTCGTTGCCCCAGGCTTTAATTTTGCCATCTTCAGCTTCATATAGCATTTCATTAGCTGAGAAGTACAGAGTTTTGGGTACTGTACTTTCACTTTTTAAGGTTTGCTGTTCGTAAAAGACGCCATCGTCTGCATTGAGTGAGCGAATTTCGAATTGTCCGCTTGATGTCTCCGCAAGCTGAGTCTTTATAGCTGTGGTGTAAATGGTGATGTATTGGTCGTAGCGATCTTTTGTTATGGGTATGTAGTCGATGCGCAGCATCTGCTTAGGTTCGGCATTAGCTGTCAGCAGATGTGTCTTAAGGGAATATACCAATGTTGCAAAATCCTGCAGAAAGGCCCAATGGGGTTTGTTTAGACCCCATCGAGACAGCCGAGAGTTGGTATTGTCATTGCTAAAATTTTTTATCTTCATTATACCCGGCCCGGCTGCGGAAATTTGATTTTGCTCGGCGTTGAAATCAAACCTGGCACATTTTAGTTCCATACCCCTTAGCACCTTATCCTGATCGACAGGTTGGATGTGTTTAGTGTCAATATGGTTGTTCTGGATTTGCATCTTCAGTGTTGCCAGTTTCACATTTCCACCGGTCGCAGTAACGCTCTTGACCGAGCTGGCAGGGCCCAGGGGAGCAGTGGCCGATGACAGTATTGCGGTTATTTGAGGTGCACACAGGCTGTAACTGAACTCGTAAGTCGAACTTAACTGACGCATCGTGCATGAGCAGTTGCCTTCGAAAAGCACAGAATTTGACGTATGGTCAAATGTGGCCTTTTCCGATGCAAATATCTTTGCGGGCAGGGACTTTTTTTCGGTTTCGGTATCGTTCAAACTGTTAATCCGGACAGTTAGCTCAAGCGGTCCGGTTACATCTGTCTTGTCAGTCAGAGCACAATAGTCGATTTTTTCAGCGACAAGTGTGTGTTTGTCCGGAAAGTTCTTTGGGTCGATTTTTTCCGGTTGAACTGCTTCGATGTCCTTTGCTTTGTTTTGTTTGAAACTCTCGAATGTTAACGCAGAATCCACAGGAGTAATGATAACACCATTATCACAGGTGATGGTAATATCAGTAAATTCACCTGAGTCTTGAGATTTTCTGTCATTTTCCGCAGAGTTGCCCATTCGTTTGCTATTTCTACTTGTGGAATCGTCTTTGTCAGCTTCAGATGATTCTTTCGGAATGAAGATGTTGTTTATATAGACCTGCTTGGCAGAGATTATTTGCTCAGGACTTTTGATAACAACATTTCCATCGAATCCACATCTGTAATTTAAGGTCTTTTGTGAAGAGTCAGCTTTGTTTTGTTGTGAGCTTGTTTCGGTTGGTTTTTCGACTTTGCTTTCATAAGCAGTCTGAGACGGCTCAGTAGGTGATCTCAGAGCGGCAGAATGCTGCTTTGGTATTTTGAGTTTTAAAGTATCAAGCTGGATTACTCTAAGATATTCGAGGCGATTAGCCCGGTCATTATAGACGACTTCCAGGCCTGTGCCGGACATATTTGCGTTCGGGGATACAAGTTTTACTGGGCCGGCAGTAGATAATTGAGATTTATCACTAATGAAGGTTATCTCATCAAGGTAGATATATGTGTCCTGAATATCGCTGCTGTTTTCCGGCGAGATGTGAATCTTGACATTTCCTGTAAGCGTTGCGTCTGTCGGGCTGGGTTTGCCGAGAGCCTCATCCACTATGACATTACCCGTCTCGGCAGTTAAGTGGCAGCTAAGGTCTGGGCGGAAGATAGTCATATATGGCTTTTCTATTTGCCAGTTCTTCCCGGTTTTGTGTAGAAGTTTTTCGAAACCGAATTTTCTCTCTGTTTGGTTATCCTTATTTAGTGTTATAAACTCTGCTACCTGTGCAGATCCCACGCCGACACCGCCTACTACACCAATATCACCTTGTTTCTGAGGTGTGTTTGCATCTGCATTGTTATTGACCTCCTGCAGGTTAGTTGCGATATTAATTTCGGGAGTATTACTAATCCAGCAGTAGAGTAAATAAATCAGCAAAACTGCCAGCAGTGAGAACAGGCCTGTTAATAATTTACGGGTTTCAAATGCCATAGTTTTGCCTTATTGACCTTAGAGTGTGTATCTTTCAACAAGCTGCTGCCATTTGTTGTTATTTTTGAGAATATATTCGACCGTTTCACGGATGGCTCCGTTTCCTCCTTTGGATGTTGTGATATAATCTGCGTGTTGCTTAACTTCTTCGGCCGCATTGGCTGTGGCAACACCGAAGCCCACGTACTTTATAACCGGCAGGTCCGGCCAATCATCGCCAATATAGGCAATTTCCTCCGGTGCCAGGGATAGTTTCTCAAGAAGGTTTTTCAAAGTTTTTAGTTTGTCGTGACAATCTTCGAGTACATAGTCAACTTCGAGCTGTCTGGCTCTGTGTACTGTCGGTTCGGATTTACGGCCACTTAAAAAGGCGACTTTTAAGCCGGACCTTTTCCAGAGGCGAATTCCATGGCCGTCAAGGGCACTGAAGGATTTGCTTTCGGTCCCATCAGCATTGACTATGATGGTGCCATCGGTTAGAACTCCGTCCACATCAAGTATTAGCATTTGTATATTTTCAAGCCTGGGCTGGGAATTTTTGCTCACTTCCCTAACTCCTGTTAATGTAATGATTTTTTTCAATTAGCCGACAACTTTTATTGTAACAATATCCTGTACATCTATCAGACCAACAGGCCTATCATCACGGTCAACAACCGGCAGTTCGTCAATTCTGTATTTGTGAAACATTGCTGTAGCCTCGGCTGCAAGAGCATCAATTCTTATTCTTTTACAGTCAGATGTCATAGCTTTGCCGGTGTTTACTTCGAAGGCACCTGGGCCTTGTTTGGTAATGAGCCTGCGCAGGTCAGCATCAGTGATTATTCCAGCCAATCTTCCATTATTGTCAACGACCATTACCGCACCATGGCGTTTAATATCCTTTGTTTTTTCAAGCATCTGTTTAAGTGTAGAGTTGACATTAACTATAGGCAGCTTTTCCCCGGGCTTGAACATCATAGACTGCTCTACGGTCATAAGTTTCGAGCCGAGTGAGCCCCCGGGGTGGAATCTTACATAGTCCTCGACACTAAAGTTTCTTGCCTTCATAACCGTAAATGCAAGTGCATCGCCAACTGCAAGCATACAGGTGGTTGAAACGCTTGGGGCGACACCGAGCGGACAGGCCTCGGACATTTTACCCAGACAAAGAACCACGTCACTGTGTCTGCTCAACGTTGAATCCTCGTCTGAGGTCATTGCTATAAGTTGCACCTGCAGTTGTTTGACAAGGTTTATTAGTCGAATGACTTCTTCAGTTTCACCCCCATAGCTTAAGACGAGAACAACATCACCTTCTCGAACTCTGCCAAGGTCGCCGTGGACGGCTTCGGCCGGATGCAGAAAGTGGCTCGGTGTTCCGGTAGAAGCCAAAGTTGCGCTTATTTTCCGGCCTATGATACCGGCTTTGCCTATGCCGCTTACTATGGCCGAGCCCTTGCACTGATAGAGCATCATAGCAGCTGTAGCGAACGAGTCATCAACTATTCGCGTGATGCTTTTGATAGCTTCGGATTCGCTTTCGATCACTCTTCGAGCATAATCAAGGTCGAATTTCACTTTGTTAAGCTCCAAATTAGTTTGTTGGTTAGATAGAGTTTCAAATAGATAATTATATGTGATTCCTACAACTTTACCACGGTGCCTTGCTCGTTGTAGCAAACCAGGTCGTGTTTTTCACCGGTGTAGCCGGAAGAGGAGCGAATTATAATCCGCTTGTCGCTTTGTTGCTCCATCTGGGCGATGGCGGTTCTTTTCTCATTCTGCAGATAATCAGCAGCTTCCGGTGAGACAAACAGCTCGAGACGTTTGATATTCTCCTTTGTTGCAGAAAGATTTAGCAAACGTATTATTTCAATAGCGAGTGACTCGTGGCTTTTGACAAAGCCCGTTCCGCCGCAATGTGGACAGGCCAAATAGGTGGCCGACTGCAGGGAGGGGCGCATTCTCTGCCGTGTCATTTCTATGATGCCGAATCTGCTTATTCTGAGTATTTTGTTGCGGGCACGGTCTGCTTTAACGGCGTTTCGAAAGTTCTTTTCAACATCCCTGCGGTGCTTTTGGTTCCTCATATCTATGAAGTCACAAATTATCAGGCCGCCAAGGTCTCTTAACCTAAGCTGCCGGGCGATTTCGGCTGCTGCCTCAATGTTGATTTTGTAAGCCGTTTGTTCGGCATTTTGATGCTTTCGGTATTTGCCGCTGTTCACATCTATGGAGACCAGGGCCTCTGTTTGCTCTATTATAATTGAACCACCGCTTTTAAGCTGGACGGTTCTGGACTGAATTTTAGTGATTTCGTCTTCGATGCCATAGTTGTGGAAAAGTGGTACTCTGTCATCGTAGTGTGATACGCGGCGTTTAAGTCGTGGAGTAGCTATTGCGAGAAAGTCTTTAATTTTCTTAACTACATTTTGTGAGTCGCAAATTATTCTGCTTATCTTGCTGTTGAAGACATCCCTTAGTGTGCGGATAACGAGGTCTGATTCCTGGTAGATCTCGCCCGGTGCTTTTTGTGCATCTATCCTTTTTTCGATAGCCTTCCAGAGCCGTTGAAGATATCTTAAATCGTTTTGGATATCGCTCTTAGAGCATCCCAGACCTGCCGTTCGAATAATAAAACCCTGCTGCTTCGGCGGTTTGCTCTCTTGTAGTATTTGGCGCAGTCTCTTTCGCTCCTGGTCATCATCGATTTTATGAGAGATGCCGTGTTTTTGCATCCAGGGCATCATAACAAGATACTTTCCGGGCAGAGCAAGATATGTGCTGAGGGTTGGTCCTTTTCCTTTGAGTCCTTCCTTTGTAACCTGTACGACGAGTTCGTCGCCCTTGTGCAGGCACTTTTGAATCGGCAGCCTTTCCTTTAAGGCGGTTCTCCGGCCTATTTTTTCAGCACCCTGGCTTGTGCCTTTTGTTTCTGCAAAATAGCGTGGATGGAGGTCGCTGACATGCAGAAAGCCGTTTTTGCCAATTCCGAAATCCAGAAACGCTGCCTGGATTCCGGATTCGACATTTACCACTTTTGCCTTATAAATGTTGCCGACATGCCTGCTTAGGCCTGCTCTTTCGATATATAATTCTTCGAGTGAACCGTCATCAACTATCGCTACTCTGCATTCTTCGGTTTCGGCGACATTTACAAGCATTTCTCTTGCCATTTTCTTTCCTTCAATTGGTTATCAGCCATTGTACGTTTGAGCGTCTTATAGGTTTAGCTAACTTTTCTGCATTTAGCTGTAGTAATTGGATGATTTCGCCAGGTCGTATAGAACCATCTTGACAGACCCTGCACTTAGCGACGATCTTTTGGCCATCTAATCTTATCGATTCGAGGAAAGGCCTGACGTTTACATTTCGGCCTGGTAGTTTGGAATATACCCGTGCAACATTGAGTATGTTTTTGCCCATAAGAGACAGAATTTTTTCTTCGAGGTTATCAGTAAGATGCGATAGGCGCAGATGGAAAAGATAGGTAGCCAGTACCGGTTGAACTTTGGTTTTTGCTGCCAGAGCGTCGGCTTTTGTCAGCTCCAGGCCGGTGGGCAGCTGTTGTGACAGCCGGGATTTAATGTTAGACAGTGTTTGCTCGGAATTATCTGATTCTAATTGAAGGCAAAGCATATCTTCGTCTAACTCGATTCCCGTGCTCTTGGGCAAAGGCAGAGAGATTTTCGGATGGGGATTAAAGCCCTGGCTGTATCGAAGTTCTAAACCGGCTCGGATGGCAGAATGCCTGAAGAGCCTTAAAAGCTCAGCGTGCGATAGAAATCTCAGGGTGCCGTAGAGCTTGAACTTAATTGCCAGTAATACTTTCCGCCTGTCTGAGGCCGAAGAGAAATCTTCCATTTTTCCTTGTAAGCTAAAATAATTGTAAAACTCAAATTTTTATATTATGATTGTTTTTGGCTCATAAACAAGTTTTTTCAAAAATGATTTTGGAGAGCGACTATGAATAAGGTTGTTTTTGGTTTATTTGCCCATCCTGACGATGCGGAATTTATGTGCGCAGGGACGTTGGCTTTGCTTGCCCAGAGGGGCTGGCAGATTCATATTGCAACTATGACGGCGGGGGACTGCGGCTCGAAGGAGCTCAATAGTAAACAAATAAGCGATATACGCAAGGCCGAAGCTGCCGAATCTGCGAAAATCTTAGGCGGCTCCTACCATTGTCTCGAATGTGAGGACATATTTGTAATGTATGACAAGCCGACTCTGTTAAAGGCGATTAAACTGATGCGTCAAATTCAACCTGCTGTCGTTTTCACAGCCAGTCCGGTAGATTATATGGTTGACCATACAACGGCAAGTAAAATTGCAATGACTGCGTGTTTTTCCAGTGGTATTCCGAATATAGAAACTAAAGGTGCCGAATCATTTGAGCCGGTGCCTTTTTTGTATTATGTTGATGCCGTCAGGGGCAGGGATATTTTCGGCAATGAGATAAAGCCGCAGATGATTGTTGATATAAGTGGCGTAATCCAGACAAAGGAGAAGATGTTAAAATGTCACGAAAGCCAAAGAACCTGGCTTCTGAAGCATCACGGTGTGGACGAATATGTCGAATTTATGAAGAGGTTCTCCCGATTGCGCGGCGAAGCAATCAGCAGCAGTTTTGGCGAAGGTTTTCGTCAGCATTTAGGAGAAGCTTATCCGGAGGAGAACATATTGAAGGCCGAATTAGGAGAATTGGTTCACATAATTTAAGGAGGTAACAAAGTGGCGCGAAAACAAAGTATGTTGGCACCGGGATGGTGGGATTATACCACCCTTGATGATGAAATTCTCAATGATGCAGCAAAGTTGACAGCCAAGGATGTCCTGGGCCTGTCGCGAGATGGTTTTAGAGTTGTCTTCTATGATACGTTGGAAGATTTTTATTTGGCCGAGGCCCTGGAGTATGTAACGGCCTGGAAGCAGGCAACTACAGATAATCCTGTTGGTATCTGCGGGCCCATCGGGCCCACCGAGCAGTTGCCGCTTGTTGCAAGACTTGTCAACGAGCTGGGTTTGAAGCTGCCGGATGCGCATTTCTGGGGAATGGACGAATGGTACAAGGACGGCAAAGAGGTGCCGGAAACACATCCCTTGAGTTTTGCCAGGGCAGATAAGGAGCTTTGCTTTGACAGGATTCGTGATGAGCTAAAAATGCCACGTCAAAATCTGCATTTTCCCAAGGCTGACCCGACAGAATATATTAAAAGCTGGCAGGGTGTTCGCTGTGCGGTTATGCAGGGCGGACAAGGGGATATAAAACACTGGGCCTTTAACGATCCTTTTAAGCGCCAAGGCGAATATAAGGATAAGCCTCCTTCACCACAAGAGTTCGGCAAGCTGACGACACGGGTTGTTGATTTGCATCCTGTAACCTTGATGCAGAACGCACGGACGTCCGGCGGGGGTGTAGTTACCGGTGTTCCGACAAAGGCAATAACTGTCGGCCCCGTACAGACCTGGCAGGCTGAAAAGGTTTCGATTTGGCAGGCGGGAAATCACGATAATGCATTTGGGATGCGTCTTACTACATTGATGATTGGTAAAAAAATAGCGGACAGTGCCGTACCGATGTCGTTGTTGGCCGAACATCCGAATGTGCAGTTTAATTTTTACCGACACGGTATAGGAACTTGTGAAACGGAAATACACTGAAAGTCGATGGAGATACAGCAATTAGGGCGATTTATTTGTTGCCTTTGGATAGTTGTTTCGAACAGTCCTTTTGTCAAATTGAGCTTTTACATTGCCTGATTTGCAAAAAGGTTGTATAAAAGCGGTTCAGGGCAGCGCATCTAAGTCTAAAATTTTCGGCTGCTGGTTATCTTTGGTTGGCCATTTTCTCGTGTGGGGCGTTGTTATTCCTGAGCTGTGAAGAAGTTAAATGGCCGTTTGTTTTTGTAAGAGGTGGAAGTAAAATGAATCGCAAGATGGTTACTATAGATGGTAATACAGCGGCTGCATATGTGGCACATGCCACAAACGAAGTAATTGCAATATATCCCATTACACCCAGTTCGTCGATGGGTGAGATCGCCGATGCAAAGACTACAGCAGGTGAGCCGAACATCTGGGGTACTCTGCCTTCGGTTACTGAGATGCAGTCAGAAGGTGGAGCATCGGGTGCTATACACGGAGCACTGGCAACAGGAGCTTTGACAACTACATTTACGGCTTCACAGGGTTTGCTGCTTATGATACCAAATATGTATAAGATAGCCGGCGAACTGCTGCCGACTGTCTTTCACGTTTCAGCAAGGTCTTTAGCCTGTCAGGCCCTTTCTATATTCGGCGACCACTCGGATGTTATGGCCTGTCGTCAAACCGGCTTTGGTTTTATTTCTTCGTGCAACATTCAGGAGGTTATGGATTTTGCGCTGATTGCCCAGCAGGCGACTCTGGCCTGCCGGGTTCCATTTGTGCACTTTTTTGACGGTTTCAGAACAAGCCACGAAGTTCAAAAGGTCGAGCAGCTAACATTTGATGATATGCGTACAATAATTGATGATGAGCTCGTACGGGCACATAAGGCCAGAGCTTTATCGCCGGACAGGCCTGTAATTTCCGGCACTGCACAGAATCCGGATGTCTATTTCCAGGGCAGAGAGACTGTGAATAAGTTTTATTTGGCGGCACCTGAAATAGTTCAGGAAACGATGGATAAGTTCACTAAAGTGGTTGGACGAAGCTACCACCTGTTTGATTATGTCGGTGCCAAGGATGCTGAGAAAGTCATTATCATTATGGGAAGCGGCGCAGATACGGCTCATGAGACGATAGACCATCTGGTTTCAAAGGGACAGAAAGTCGGTTTGGTAAAGGTACGTTTGTTTAGGCCATTTAGCACTGAACATTTTATGAGTGCTTTGCCAAAGACGGTTAAGAAAATTGCGGTGCTGGACAGAACCAAAGAGCCCGGCTCTTTAGGTGAGCCCTTGTACCTTGATGTTCGAACATCCGTGGGTGAAGCAATGGCTGCAGGCGAAGCACCTTTTTCAGAGTATCCTTTGATTGTTGGTGGACGATACGGCCTTGGCTCAAAAGAATTCACTCCCGCTATGGTCAAGGCTGTGTTCGACAATCTTGATGCTGAGAAGCCAAAAAACGGTTTTACGGTTGGTATTATTGATGATGTTACTAACAAAAGTATCGAGGTTGATGAAACAGTTGAGATTCCAAGCGAAGGACTTTTCTCGGCAATGTTTTATGGTCTTGGCTCTGATGGCACGGTTGGTGCAAATAAAAACTCGATAAAAATTATCGGTGAATTAACTGATAACTATGCACAGGGTTATTTTGTCTATGATTCTCGGAAAGCCGGTGCCATTACGATATCACACTTGCGATTTGGCAAGCGGCTTATTCGAAGGCCATATCTTGTTAGTAAGGCCGATTTTATTGCGTGCCATAATCCGAGCTTTTTGGAAAAGTATGATATGCTCTCATCGGCGCGTCAAGGCGCAACGTTTTTACTGACCAGTATCCACGACAAAGATAAAGTCTGGAATACCCTGCCGCGAGAGGTTCAGCAGCAAATAATCGACAAGAACCTAAAGTTTTATGTAATTGATGCAATTTCTCTCGCCCAGGAGCTTGGGCTTGGTGCTCGAATCAATGTAATTATGCAGACGGCGTTTTTCAAAATCAGCAGTATTGTCCCACTCGATACCGCGATAAAGGCAATAAAGAATGCAATAAAGAAAACCTACGGCAAAAAAGGCGAAAAAGTTGTCCAGAAGAATTATGCCGCTGTTGATGGCTCTATTGACAGGGTCTATGAGGTTGAAGTTCCGGATAAAGTAACCAGCAAGATAAAGATGAGGCCGGCCGTGCCGGAAGATGCGCCGGATTTTGTCAGGGATGTTACTGCGGAACTTATATCGCTTCGTGGAGATAAACTTCCAGTAAGCAAGATGCCGGCAGACGGCAAGTTTCCAAGCGGCACAACCCAGTACGAGAAGCGCAACATTGCGGTTCATATACCTGTTTGGGAGCCGGAGGTTTGTATCCAGTGCGGCAGATGTTCTCTGCTTTGTCCGCATGCAGCCATAAGGATAAAGGCGTATGAGCCCGGGTATCTTGAAGATGCGCCAAAGACCTTTAAGAGTGTTGATGCCAAGGGTAAAGATTTTGCCGGTATGAAGTTCACGGTACAGGTTGCCCCTGAGGACTGCACCGGCTGTGGTGCTTGTGTGCTTAACTGTCCGGCCCAGGAGAAAGACGAAAATAAAAAGCCGACCGGAAGAAAAGCAATAAATATGTCGTTGCAGGAGCCTATTCGTGCTTCAGAGCGGGAGAATTACAAGTACTTTCTGTCTATTCCGAACACAGATAGAAATCTTTTCAACCCTGGTACGGTTAAAGGCAGTCAGTTCATTCAGTCTTTGTTTGAATACTCGGGTGCTTGTGCCGGTTGTGGTGAGACTGCTTATGTTAAACTCCTGACCCAGTTGTTTGGTGATAGAGCTTTGATCGGGAATTCCACCGGCTGTTCTTCAATTTATGGCGGCAATCTGCCAACTACTCCCTATACCAAGCGAGCCGACGGCAGAGGACCTGCCTGGAGTAACAGCCTGTTTGAGGACAACGCAGAGTTTGCCCTTGGTATGAGGCTGACAGTGAATAAGTTTAGAGAGCTTGCACTTGAGCTTCTCGGCAAAGTGGATGCCAAAGGGTGTGTTGAAGGGCATTTGGCTAAGGAAATCCGGGAGGTTACGTTAGCGAACGATCCAAGCCAATCAGCTATTGAGCAGCAGCGGGTGCGAATAGATGAACTGAAGAAGCTCTGTGAAAGGAACGGATGTCCAGAGTGTAAGCACCTACTCGCTGTTGCAGATTACCTTGTGCGAAAATGCGTCTGGGCTTTGGGCGGTGATGGCTGGGCCTACGATATCGGCTATGGTGGACTCGACCATGTTTTGGCCAGTGGTGCTGATGTTAATGTGCTTGTTCTGGATACGGAAGTTTATTCCAATACCGGTGGGCAGATGTCAAAGTCAACACCAAGGGCGGCTGTGGCCAAGTTTGCAGCCGGCGGCAAGCCAAGTCCGAAGAAGAACCTTGGGCTTCTTGCAATGACTTATGGCAATATTTATGTAGCTTACGTGGCGATGGGTGCCAATGCGAATCAGACTGTAAAAGCATTTGTTGAGGCTGAAGCCTACGATGGGCCTTCGCTTATAATTGCATATTCACATTGTATCGCTCATGGGATTAATATGACCGAGGGTTATCAGGAGCAAAAAAAGGCTGTTGAGTGCGGACATTGGCCGCTGTACAGGTTTGACCCTCGGCTTGCAGAGCAAGGCAAGAATCCGTTGCAGCTTGATTCAAAGGCCCCGGCTCTGGATTTTGCAGAATATGCTTATGGTGAGAATCGTTACCGTACATTGCGACAGTCGAAACCCCGTGAGGCAGCGCAACTAATTAAACTTGCAGCCGGTGATGCTGCGCAGAGATATGCTTTGCTGGAACAACTTGCGGCACTGCCGGTATGCGATTCGAAGCAGGAGAAAGTCAAGGGCGAGAAAACTGTGGCAAAGCAGTAAATGGCAGGGTTCCCATTTTGCAAAAAAGAGCAAAATAGGGCCCGCAGAAGCTCACAAGAACAATTAGAGTAACTGTTATTCTTTGGAGGGTTAAAATGAGCGCTCGGCTAAGCAGAACTATTTATGGGCTTGTTGTTTTGGCGGTTTTTGCTTTTGTGGGATGTCAGCAAAACTCCAGGGGCAAGCAGGTTATTTATGAGCCTTTGACCGACCCCAATTTTGTGGTACCTGACTATGCGATGGAAGTAATAGACGCCACAGGTGGCCGGACGGCCTGGGCCAAAGCTAAAAAGCTCCAGTTGGATTGCGTGCTCACGGTTTATACTTCGGACGGAGGCTTTTATTTAACCGAGCAGCATCATGAGATTTGTCCCTGGTTACGGTTGGTCAGAATCGTCGGCACAGAACCGGAAGGAGAACTTACCTGGCAGTTATCACCTGAAGGCTTTAGTGCATTAAAAGGCGTTAGGCGGATTAATGCTTTCCCTGCAGATGTCGGTGCTGAGGACTTTGCTGAAGCGATTCTGATTGCGATGACGATACCGGCAGATTTGTTAGATAAGAATGTGGGGGCCCCTGCGGCATTTATTAAGGGGAAACAGCCAATAAGGATTGAAGGACATTGGTACTATCCTATTCACCGGTTGGCTGGATCCGTCGGTGCTTTTGCCAGTGAGGTTATTGATTCGTCAAAGATTGTTTACTATCAGAGTCTCGACAACTCGTTGGTTGAGGTGATTTTGCTACCACGTGATGAAAAAACAAAACCTTTGGTGGTTCGTGTTTATGATTACAGAGAAGCTGAAAAGAGCAACATCTTGCTGCCGGGCAAGATAGAAATTTTTCACGGCAATCCTGCTTATTTGAAAATGCATACTGCCAGCGAGGGTGAACCTGGAGCATTTCTTCAGGAACGGATATTCACCATCGACTATCATTCCATAAAGGTGAGTGTCTATTAGCATCTGTTGGGTAAATTAGCTCAAAAAGAAGTGGGAGTCTTTATTTCGGGGATGGCCTTTGTGCTTATTATCGGCCTAAGCTATTAGACAGCTTAGCGAACAAATCCTGTCTGCTGGGGGTATAGTTAAGACATTCAATTTATTGTACTTTCTGCTGTTTTTTTAACTTTTAGAGGCACAGGAGTGGTTCTTGAGCGAGGAGTGGCCTATAAACGCTTTTGGCAAATGAAGTTAAGTATCGGGCTAACGCAAAATTTACTGATGCAGACTTCTTTAGAGGCTCGTGGTTTGACATTAGGTTTTGCTGATCTTTTTAGAATAGCTGTTTTTACGGTTTTAAGCGGTCTTTAGTCCTATGGACTCCTTAGGGAGAACAAATCACTCGAGCAATAAATTAAGTTAAGCAGACAAAAAGGTAAACCGATAAATTCAGTCAAGGGCATAGCTGTTTAGAGCTTAGGGCCCGATAATGATTTGATAATCATTGTCTGTATTTGAATTTTACATTTGGCTATGACGAGGACTTAGAATTGTGAAGGTTGATTTTCTCAGAAATGTACTCCGTAAGGAGTCCATAGAACAGCTGATACCGATGGAGAAAAGATTTTTGCTGTTATCAGTTTCGGTAATTCTTATCTCCGGCTGCGGCAACAAGTTTTTTGACCCCACCCAGATAGGCAGGTTTAGGCCGGTTCCTGCGGTTAATGTAATTTTAGATTCTTTAGGTGTTGCCGAGGAGACGCCCTCGGCCTGGAAAGGAGCCGAGGAGCCTAAGCCTGTGGATATCATGGCCTATGAGACCGATTATGTCTTTAATCCTGCCGATAGCGTGCGAGTGCAGATATTTGAACTGCGCCGAGAGGGAGAGACTTATGTAAATGACTTTGTTGTCTCTGAGACAGGAAAGATATCCATACCCTACGTAGGTGTGGTTGAGGCATCTGGTCTTACCGAGTCGCAGCTCGAGGAGGAAATAAGACAGCTTCTTGAGCCGAGTATATTGAAAGACCCACTGCTTACGGTGACTTTGCTCAGTTCTCAACAGCGCGCTTTTTCAATATTGGGTGAAGGTGTACTTCGACCAAATAGATACGTAGTTCCGCGTTACGACTTCAGGCTCTCCGATGCTTTGGCAATCGCCGGAGGTATAAGTCAGTTCAACGTTACCTATATATACGTTTCGCGTTCTGTCACCGGCCAAGAAGCTATAACAGAAACCGTTGAAGAGCTTAAGCCGGCCAAACCTCAAGAGATCGTTCCTCCTGAACAGGAGCTGCTGGAAGTAATAGCACCAAGAGCAAGAGCAGTTTCTTATCTTGAAACAATTGTTTCATCAGCGGAAATGGCTACCGAGCAGGAAATCGCCGAAGCAGAAAAGGAACAGTTGGTGGATGAGGCTGGTCAAATCGAGTGGGTTTTTCAGGATGGCAGGTGGGTGCCTGTTCAGGTAGGCAGGACAGAGGTACCGGAACCTGAAATTAAGCCGGAAAAAGAGGTAGAACCTCTCAAAGAGGAGATACCTCGCGATTTGGCTTGGGAGCAGATAGGTACAGGGGGTGTTCAAAGGCGCGTCATAAAGATTCCAGTTGATAGTTTTTTAGGGGGCGACCCCAGATATGATATTATTATAAGGCCTGGCGATACTGTTAATGTACCTGTTGATATTATCGGGGAATTCTGTATTATGGGTAACGTTAACAATACAGGCTTTATTCCGATTACGGGCAGGCCGATGACTTTGAAGATGGCGATAGCCGCCGCTGGAGGGCTTGGACCTTTGGCTTGGCCAAAAAGCTGCGAAATAGTAAGAAGAATAGGCAAAAACAAAGAAGAAATCGTAATGGTTGATTTGGACAAGATAGCCCGAGGCGAGCAGCCTGATTTTTACATTAAGCCGAATGATTTAATCAATGTGGGTACGCACTCGACAGCGAGATGGCGTGCCGTTTTGCGGAATGCGTTCAGGGCTACGTATGGTTTCGGTTTCATTTATGACCGTAATTTCGCTGACCGTGATTATGGCACAAGCAGACCGATTCCCGATTGGTTCTGACAGAATTGTTAAGCTATGGCAGAAAATATTGTTTTCTCAGATCAAGAAACGCCACCGTCACGTGGCTTGGCCAGCCCGCATGCAAACTGGTCTGACCTAAATGTGCACAGTTATATAAAAATTCTAATAATTGGAGGGTTATTTTTTTGGCTTTTTCATAGTGAGATTGAAACGATTGTACGGCGATGGGTTACCGACAGTAGTTGGTCGCATGGATTTTTGATTCCATTTTTCAGTTTGTACTTTGTTAATCAGCGCAAGCACAACATACTGAACGTTAGAACAAGACCAAACTGGCTTGGGCTTTTCCTTCTGATTTGTGTCATATTGTTCTATCCCCTTAATATAGTTCAATTCCAATACGGATATTTTCGACCTCTCTGTATGATACCGGCTCTTTGTGCGATTGTGTTGTTTCTGGGAGGTTGGCGTCTTTTGAAGTATACCTGGCTGCCGATCTTTTTCCTGATTTTTGCTATACCACTGCCACAAAGATATTATGTGCAGTTAACTATGCCTATGCGGTTACTTGCCGCTGACGTATCATCTGCTGTGCTGAATTTAGTCAAAGGTCTTGAAGCCACAGCCAATGGTGTTGTGATAGATATAACATACCAGGGCCAGCAACTGGAGCCGTCACTTAACGTGGCTGAGGCATGTAGTGGAATGAGGCTATTGATGGCGTTTTTGGCTCTGGGTGTAGCAATGGCATATTTACATTACAGACCGATATGGCAGCGGGCGGTCCTGCTTGGAAGCACAATACCAATAGCCATACTCTGCAATATTATCCGCGTTACGGTGACAGGATTTATTTATGTGTTAATACATCCCAAATATACTCAGGGTATATATCATGATATGCTGGGCTTAGTAATGCTGCCATTGGCATTTGCAATCTACGGCTTTATCGCGTGGTTTATGGCAAGTTTATTTATTGAGCAAACCGAGTCCAAACTTCCAAATGTTATAGTTAGAAAAAGGCTCCGGCACCAATAATGGGTAAGTGTTTTGTGTTAAAGCTTTACTTTAGCAGTTAAAATAGGTGAGATTTGAAGCTGACCGACGAGAAATTACGTTTGAAGAATATTTACCTGCAGCCGGCTTTTTTGATATGTGTGGCCGTCCTTGCAATATCCGCAGGTGGTATGTCGGCGGCTATAAAGAAATTCGGCATATACTTAGAGAAGGTACCTTTGCCTCTTAAAAAACCCCTGGAGCTTATGGACCAGAGCAACTTGGCACCATATAAGGTGGTTGCAAAGAAGAAAATTGATAATAAAGATGTGCTTGAGAGTCTGGGTACGCAAGACTACATTCAATGGCTGCTTGAGGATACCGAGGTCGCTGATAACAACCCAATTCGAAAATTTATGCTGTTTGTTACTTACTATGATTTGCCCGACCGTGTGCCACACGTACCTGAAGAATGCTATGTCGGGGGTGGATACCAGAAGGTTGCATCAGATAATGTAATGTTTGAAGTTAAGAAGTCAGTTTACCCGGCCAATCAAGATAATTACAGCAGGGCTAAAGGACATAAGGACGATGTACGCAAGATTGAAGGTAAGTATCTGGTTTTTACAGGTACTCAACCAGGCCATTGGTGGAATAGTTCAAAATTTCCTGTTCTTTATCTTTTTCATGTCAATGGTACCTACGCCAGCAGCAGAGAAAAGGCACGACTGGCACTGAACAGAAATATTTTTCGTAAATCTTCGTACTTTTGCAAGATAGAGATAATTTTCAACCAAAGTAACGTCTCACCTACCAAGGCTGAGGCGGTGGCGTCCGCGCATAAGCTTTTGGATGTGATTCTGCCAGTTTTGGAAAAGGAGCATTTGCCGGATTGGTAAAAAACGTTATTTTTCACATTTTGTTGCGCAGTAGGTGCTTTCATTGGCCCTGCCAAGACAGAAGGGATAATTATGGCAAGGAGAAGATTGAATAAAAAAGTCGCACTCGTCGGCTCTGCGGTTTTTGTCTTATTGATTTTCCTCGCAATTGTGGCGATTCTGTATCTGGCCAGGGACCCGCAAAAGTTTATCAGCGACGGTGATGAGGCATTGGAAGCAGCTCGGCTGGAAGTTGTTCAAGAGGAAAAAGAGCAACAGTACGAAAAGGCTCAGAGAAACTATCTTAGAGCACGTGCGAGAGCAAAGGAAGATGAGCTAAAGGTACAGATACTTTTTAAGCTTGCGGATGTTTTTTATGAAACTGACCAGTGGAATAAGGTAATCGGTGCCTGGAACGAGATCATAAGAGTGCAGAGCAATAATGCAAAGGCTCGCTATGGCCGGCTGAAGTATATGTATATCATGGCTGACAGCCTGGCAGATTTGGGCTTATATGGTGGCTGGCAGGATGTTCGCTCAGATGCTTCGGATTTTCTGAAAGTGGCTGAGCAGCAGGATTTGCTCAGTAGAGACGTCAATGAGTTTGAGTCTTATCCTATGGGACAAGCCGAAAAGCTCGCGCAGACACTGGAGCCATACCTGTACCTCGTTCGCGGCAGGGCTGTCCTGGGAATGGCAACAATGGGGGCGGTAACCGACACGGATGAATCTCTGGCCAATGCTATTAGTGACTTAGAAAAAGTGCGACAACTCGAACCAAACAACATCGATGCTTGCTGGTATCTGGCACAAACCTTCAAAACTAAGGGACAAATCCTCGCATCAAAAGGCAATGTTGAAGAAGCACAAAAAGGAGCAGCACATGCGATTGAGCTTTTAGAACTTGCTGCCGAGGCTGCCGATGATGATGTAAGAGCCCAGGTTAATATGCTAAAGATGAAACGAGACGTTATTATTTCCCAAATGCCGGGGGCTGGGTCTGACAAACAGCAGCTCAACACACTTGAGCCCGAATACCTCTTGCTTGTGGAAAAATTCAACTCAAGTGCCGAAGCTTACGCAGCATTAGCAGAATTTTACCTGATGCTCGGCCATGACTATCTCGATAAAGCCGTGGAGGAAATTGATAGAGCAACCGAACTGGACCGTCAAGCAGTTCCTTATGCGATTACTGCGGCCGAATTGCACTATCGAAGGTTTTCGCTTTATAAACGACGTCCGGATCTCCATAGGGGGTTAGAGATTGCAGAGAACGCGCTCGATCTGGCAGATGCCCAGCAGCAAAGCGGCCCACGATATCTGGCTGCCAGGACATACAGGACTTCGCTGTATGTTTTTCTTGCAAAATGCTATACCGAGCAGGCGATGTTGCTGCAAGGTGAAACTGATAGTGACCAGGTTGTGCAATATCAGGAATGGCTCAAAAGGGCCGGCCAGGTGGTCCATCAAATTGAACAACTAAGAGGCAGCGGTGAAGACCCTGTGGTTGTTAAATGGCGGGGGATGTTGGAGCTGGCAAAAGGTAATCGAACCAACGCCATTAGAATCCTCTATACTGTCTATGAACAAATCAAAGGGGCAGCCGAGAAACCCCACCAGTTGGATCCTCATCTCTGCTTTACGCTTGCTGAAGTTTTTAAAGGTACTTCAGAAGATGGCGCCATTCTTGAGTTCCTGGCCGGAGCTCTTAATGCCGGAATCTATAGAACAAAACCAGAAGTTTTTCTGGACTATGCAGAAATGCTTCTTAAAGTCAGAATGTACGAGCAAGCTATAAGCGTCATTAATTCTTTTGAACAGAGGTATTGGAAGAATGATAGAAGCAACCGCATACGAATAGAAGCTTATGCCGGTGCAGGTCAGGTTGACGAGATTGAACAGGAACTGGCGAAAAGAGACACTAATGACCCCAACACACTCAGATTTAAACTGGTCATTGTCCAGGCCAAGATTAAGCAGGTTCAAAGAACTATAGGCCGGCAGCAGATGAAAGAAAGTACTGAGCAATTTTCGGGCGGCGATAAGGAAACTGCTGAACCCGGGAGCTCTACACAATTAATGCAGGCTGAGTTGGTCGGTTGTATTGATGATATGGCAAAGCTGCTTAGCAGGCTGTTGGAAACCGAGCCAAATGCTGTTCCCAAAATTCCTGTTAACACCGTTATAAGAAGCTATATTGCACAGGGCAAAATAACCGAGGCGAAGAATTTAGCCGGTCAATGCTTACGTCATTTTCCCGACAATACAAGGCTTAAGATTTACCAGAAAGTCTTATCAGAACCTGAGCCGAACAATGTTCCTGAGGAGAGATTCAGACAGATCAATCAGGGGGTTTTGGAAGATATTGAGCAGCCTCAGGCCCGAGCAATGAGCCTCGGCATATTTTACCAGGGGTACAATGAGCCGAACAAAGCAGTCGCTGAATTCAGAAAAATACTCGAGACCAAAGCCGATGGCAGGAAAGTTTTTGAAACAGCCGGTACAGACGTCAATTTACCGTCGGCCATGAAGGCAGTAAGGCTTAATAATCGGCGCCTGGCTGCAGGTTATCTTTTCGATATAGCGCTTATTCAGAAGGATTGGCCTCTGGCAGATGAGGTCTTGAATTTGGCTCGAGGCGAAAATCTTGATGATTGTGAAGGTACGTTTTTCGCTGCTCGGCTTGATATGGCCAGGCAGCGATATGAAGCGGCCTTGGCAAATCTGAATGAAAGTCTGAAATATAGGCCAGTTTTCTCATATGCTTATATGCTCAGAAGCTCTGTCAACGGAGCTCTTGGAAATGAGCATGCATTTATTGAGGATGCTCGTAAAGCATCGTCTTTAAATCCACTGGATGCTGCCATTGCAAAGCACCTGGCCAGTGCACTATTCAGGCGTAATCAAAAGCTCGGCGATGACACATCTTCCGATCAGGTCATTGAAGCACGAACAGCTATCGATAGGGCCAGAATACTTAACCCGGGAGATTTGGAGTTGTATAGTTTTTACGCTGAGTACATAAGTTCCACAGAGCCTGCCAGGGCTTTGGCAATACGGCAGGGACTACAAAAGGCTAATCCAACTGTGGAGAACGCCTTGCTGCTTGGCAAAATGGCAGTGAGGATAGCTTCTCAGAACAGCGATAGTCAACGCAAAAAGGCTTTATTTGATATGGCTCTTTCGTCCTTTGAGCAGGCTAAAGCTATCGAGCCGGACAACAGAGACGTCATCAGTAGCTTAGCTGAGTACTATCGGCTAACAGGACAGCCAGAAAGAGCTGAAGAATTACTGCAGCAGTCCCAGGATAAGCAGTTGCAGTGGATCTACTATTATCAAGACAGCAGGTTTGATAAGGCCAGGGAGATTCTTAACACGCTTTACCAAGACAATCCTTCTGATGTGAACATACTAAAAGGCCTGTGGATGGTTTCTGAAAAGTCATCTGATAGAGAAGGAATCAGAAAATACTCAGAGGAACTTTTAGCACTTGAAGAAAATGTACAAAATGAACTTCTACAGATTCAGAGCTTTCTTAAGGTTGGCCTCGTTCAGGAAGTCGAAGGCAAACTTGAAAGCTTTAGAGAGAGATACCCCGAAAGTTCTGAAGCCCTTTTGCTTGAAGCAGCGCTGGTGATGAGAAAAGGGCAGATGAACAGGGCATTGGAGCTCGTGAATCAAAACCTTGAGAGTAACAGGAATAACTTTCGGGCATGGAGATTAAGAGGTCAGGTAAATCTTTTCAAGGGCGACCCTGAACAGGCTATAATTGACCTTAAAAGAAGCAAACTATTAACCGATGAGCCGAGTACGAGAATAATTCTCGCCAGAGCTTACCTGCGCGCCGGACGCTACGAGGATGCTGTAATGGAGCTCAAAAGCGCAATTGATATGCCGGCCGTGGATATGGAAGCCCGGGCATTACTCGAGCAGGTTTACTGGCGGCTCGGGAAAAAAGAAGAACTTGAGAAATTTTACAAAGAAACCCTGGATAAGTTCGCAGACAGTGATTACTGGTACAATCAGGCCGGTGCATTTGCAATGGCACAGAATGATTTCGAAAAGGCGGAACAATTATATGGTCAGGCAATAGAGTTAGCAGAACAGCATGGCAACGTCAGGGTCGAAGTAGTGGATGGTTATATGCTCTCGCTTATAAAAGGAGGAAAGATTGACAAGGTTTTTGAATTTGCGGGCAGGTATGTTGACCGCCGTTTTGCTCCTGTGGTTTACCTGCGGATGGCCGAAGCGAAATTTCAGTTAAATGATAAAAACGCCGCTGTGGAATTTTGCCGTAAGGCGGTCGATAAGGCTGGTACTAATGAGCAACTTACCTCAATGGTTCTGCAAAGGATGTACAACTTGCTGGGCGCAGAAGAACTCCACGAGCTTTGTCAGGAAAAACTCACAGCTAACCCAGATTCAATTGCTGCTAATCTGGCCATGTTTAATTTGGCAAATATCAACGGCCAGTACAACAAAGCCTTAGATTATATTGAAAAAATGTTGGAGATAGCAGGCCCTAATAGCCCGGGAAGAGTTAGTTATATGGCTAAAAAGGCAGAAGTTTTACAGGCCGCCTATAGAAAAACATCCGATAACGTTTATCTAAAAAGATCGGTCGATGTGTACGAAAGTCTGTTGGCAGAAATGCCGAACAATACAAGTGTTCTAAATAACTTGGCTTATTTGCTGGCTGAAAAAGACATAAGGCTTGACGACGCCGTTGAGTATGCCAGGCGTGCTTACCAGGTTGAGCCTGAAAATCCAAGTTATCTCGATACTTACTCTTATGTATTATACAAAAAAGGCGAATATGCACAGGCGGCAGAGTTTCTGCAGGCTGCCTTGCAGCAGTATGAGCAGGGTAGAATATCGGCACCCTGGGAAGTGTATGAGCATTTAGGACAGGTACATGAGAAGCTTGGCTCATTGAAAGAGGCCCTTGCAGCTTTTAGGCAGGCGCTCGATGTGGGAGACCAGGAGCAGGCTCAGCAGGCAAAGGAGCGGATAAATGCAGCCATTGAGCGGATTAGTTCGCAGAGTCAGGATTAAGCTTCGCTGTCTCACAAACACAAAGCAAAAATAGTCCTAGGGACTCCTTGCGGAGGACCAACAAGTGGAACTGAAAAAAATGGTCATAGACAAAATGGTTAGACCTGGTAGGGGCCGACAGGCCAGCGAAGCGGTGACGCTGACACCAAAGGAAGTCTTTGGTATCCTCCGCAGGCATATCCTGCTGATAGTCTGTCTTGCTATCCTCGGTTCGATCAGCGGTGTTGTGTCTTGGTATCTGTTATTAAGATATGCTCCAAAATATACGGCTCAAACGTTAATAAGAGTTCTTCCTCCCGTAGAAAAAGACCCTCTAACCATCGGAGGAGCCCTGGTTAGCAAAGATATTCGGTACGGCCATCGAGTCTCGATAGCCAACCTTATTAGACAGCAGAGTTCTATGCAGAAATTGATCGATAGAGACAGGATTCAGGAAACCAACTGGTTCAAAGGCCTGGCAAAGACAAAAAGTGAACGCATCAGAGAGGCCTTTAAGGAATTGAAGAAATATTCGCAAGCTTTTGCTCAGAGGGATGCCGAGTTTATATCTCTATCGATGACTTGTGGCGATAAGAAGGAAGCAGCACTGATTGTTAATGAGATGGTCCGTTTATTTGTTAGTTCGTATGGGGGGACAAAAAGAGAAGAAATCCTTGAGAAAATGGCCCGGCTTACCGATCAGCAGGATAATGTTCAAAAAGATCTGAATTACGCCGAAGACGCCCTTAATAAAGTCCGCCAATTGTTGCCAGCCGGTTTTGCCGACCTTGAACAACGTAACTTCCGAAGCACAGTTGAGAACGAACTCGATAATCTGACAGTTGAACAGAACAAGATCACGTTAGATATAGAAGAAACTCAATCTGCCGTAAGAACCCTTGGCAATCAGGCCGCCGGACCCATTAACGAACAGGTCGAACGTCAGATTGAGACCGACCCTATTATGACTATGCTTGCACAGCAGCTTGCCCTTACTGAGGCAGCTCTTGCCGGCAGACTTACAAGGCTGGGTGAAAATCATAGAGATGTAATCGAGGTCAGGGAGAGGATAAATCAGATTCAACAGGAAAGAGGAGCCAGAAAAGCTGTTATTGCTGAGCAGACAAGAAGGTCAAATCTGATGAATGCCCAGGATAGCCTGGTATTGCTGACCGATAGATTAGAAAGACTCGAAACGCTGCGGGAAGAAGCAATAGCAAGAAAAAAAGACCTTGACGCTGCCAGAGTTGAATATGAAAAGCGGGCCCGTATCAGAGATGAGAGAAAAGAAAGACTTGACGATATTAAATTAGCTATTGTCAAACAAAAGGCCTTGCTTGATGACCCTGAGACTCCTAAGGTCCAATCTATAGGCCAGGCTCCGGAACCTTTGGAGGTCAGTTTCCCGAAAAAACGGGTATTTTTCCCTGCAGGAATAATGCTTGGACTTATAGTTAGCACGGGGCTTGCCTTTCTTATAGAGCTGCTAAACGACCTTGTTCGAACGCCGCGGGACGTTCACAGGTACCTGGACATCGATCTTTTGGGCGTTATTCCCCACGCTGACGAGGACGAGAAGCTTAGAGGCGTAGACTTAAATCACGTGGTTCACCAGGCGCCTTATTCTATCGTTAGCGAATCTTACCGTGCCATGTGGACTAACTTAAGCCTCTCCGGCGCCTTGGATACTGCCAAGGTATTACTTATCGGCAGCGGCATGCCGGGTGATGGCAAGACGCCGGTTGCGGTCAATCTGGCTCATACTTTTGTTGCCGAAGGTAAGAAGGTTTTATTGATTGATGCCAATTTAAGGCAACCAAGCCTTTACAAGATATTTCCTGCTGTCATAAACGAAGGCCCTGTTCCTAATCTGCCCGACTTGGGATTAAGTAGTCTGCTGAAGGGCCAGTGTGGTGTTGGGGATATTGTAAGGCCAACCGGTCTTGATGGCCTTTGGTTGATTGATTCAGGACCTTTGCCTGCTAATCCTGCTGAATTGCTCAGCACAGAGGAGATGCGAGATATGATAAAGCAGCAGAGGCAACATTATGATTATATTATTGTGGATGGGCCGCCCGTGCTGCTGGTCAGCGATGCCAAAGTCCTTGCCAGAGTCGTAGATGCAACGATTCTTGTGTTTAATGCAGCCAATACCAGAAGAGGAGCTGCTGTAAGGACAATACGCCAGCTTACCGAAATCAACTCCAGGATTATTGGTTGTGTTCTATTTGCTGCCGAGGCCTTCAAAGGCGGTTATTTCCAGGAGCAGTTCAAATCCTACCGGAAATATCAAAAACTGCAAGTTGCACAGTCTGTTTAACCAATTAAGGCTATTTTCGGTTGATTTATTTGATCTGTTTGTGAGGCTTTTGTAATGAATAAATTCCTTGTAACCGGAGGTGCAGGTTTTATCGGTTCTAATATCTGCAGGAAACTTGTTGCTCAGGGTTGTTTTGTCAGAATTGTCGATAATCTTCTAACCGGCAAAAAGAGTAATCTTGCAGATATTATAGACAGAGTTGAATTTATCGAGGCGGATATGGGCCAAGCCGAGGTAGCTAAGGCATCAATGAAGGATATTGAAGTTGTTCTCCACCAGGGTGCCCTGCCTTCGGTGCCGAGGAGTGTCGATGACCCCTCTGCTACTCACAGGCATTGTGTTAATGCGACTTTTACACTTCTTTTGGCAGCTCGCAACGCCCAGGTAAAACGCTTTGTATATGCAGCAAGCTCGGCAGCTTATGGAGACACTCCGACGCTGCCGAAAGTCGAGACTATGCTGCCTCAACCGCTCTCACCCTATGCAGTAGCAAAGCTTGCAGGGGAGTATTATGCCAAAGTTTTTTTCGATTGTTTCGGCTTAGAGACTATTTCCCTGCGTTACTTTAATGTCTTTGGCCCCTTTCAGGACCCGGCAAGTCAGTATGCAGCCGCTATTCCTGCTTTTGTGACGGCAATATTGACCGACAGGAAGCCTACGATTTATGGCGACGGCCAACAGAGTCGGGATTTCACATATATTGATAACGTCGTCGAGGCCAATTTGTTGGCTGCAAGGGCTGAACATACGGCAGGCCAGGTCGTTAATGTTGCCTGCGGCCAGGCTGTAACCGTCAACGAGATAATTGATATGATTAATGAGTTTGTCCGAAAGCAGGCTGAACCGATATACACAGAACCAAGGGCCGGGGATGTGAAGCATTCGCTGGCAGATATAACACTTGCTGAGCAGATAATTGGCTATAAGCCGACGGTTTCATTTAGTGATGGCCTGAAAAAAGCAATCCACTGGTATCGCGACAATCTACTTTAACGCCCCTGATTCCTCTGGGCTCTCCACAGATGCTCAACAGCTATCCCACCTGGCGTCTCTGGAAAAGGGCAACGGCTATAGCGATTATGCCGGTTGTATAGCAGAAGGCGTAAAGGGCACTGATGAGTATATACTTTAGCGGGACATCACTGCCTTCGTAAATGGCGTCACTTATCCAGAAAATTTGCAGATTCGGCACCAAAATCCTTCCTATTTTGGCCCAGATTTCGGTATCCGCAAATCTGCCGAATGCGTAATCGCTGATCAGACCCAATAAAAAGATGCCGACACAGCCAGCGAGAGTTACCATAATATTGAACCTGGATGATAAGGCCAGGGCCAGGGCAGTAACTATTATAGCAGCCAGCAGTAAAAGTACGGAGCCGTAGATATCGAACATATTTATGCCGTTTTGCTGTGGGTTAAACTGCCAGTTTCTGTCGATAAAAGCAAGGAATACAATACCCATCGTGGCCAAGACGCTGCCTAAAACGACGGCGGTTGAGGAAAACCTCCAGTCGTAAGCGTAGTTGAAAAAAGCACTTAGAGCAAATGTTGCTAATGTGACGGCTCCGGCCGCAGAGATTGCGGTCCAGTCGTGGCTGTCGCTTGCCGTCTCAAGAACGCCGTGCCTTATTGCCATAAGTAGAGCTATGGTACAGATATAGTGTGCAAGGGCGACAGCAGCAGCGACACCGAAAAACTTGGATATGATAAATATCGGACGTGATACAGGTTTGCTAAGTACGCCGGTTACAGTTTTATTCTCTATCTCTTCGGCAACGGCGCCGGAGGCGGCGAATATGGCAATGAACAAACTTGTTACCAACAGCGTAGATAAGCCTAATTCCCGTAAGAGCTTATTGTCGTCGTCCATAGAAAACATCGTCAGAGATGGACTTATGAAAAAAATAAGCATGGCTCCGGCGATGATTATTGCATAAACAGGTTGCCTTAAAGTCTCAATGAATGTATTTTTTGATAGCGTAAGTAGTTTGTACATTATTGTCTGTATTGCAAAGAAAAGATATTTTATATTAACAGCTTTTCGAGTAAATAGTTGGTTCTGATAAACATAACATACTTTGATTTGCCGGTTTTGTTCAAGGATAAAAGGACGGGATAAGGATGACAATTTCTGCCAAACGCGCCGAATACACCGCAGCAGCCCTGATGATATTGAGCGTAGTGTTTTTTATCATTGCGATGCTTCTCGGCAGATGGAGCGGTTTTTTTGCAGTCTCGGCAGTTAGCTTCTTTGTTCTATCAGAGGCGTTTATCTGCTTAGTGCTCTGGATTCAGTTTCATCAAAGTTCGTTAGCTGAGCAGGAAAAACTTGATTTAAGGCAACTCTCCGAAAAAGAGCGGTCATCAACAATATTTCAAGCCAAGGGCCAGGGGGGGCGACTTTTTGCAGTCGCTGCTGGACGTCTCGAGATACTGGAAAAATGGTTTCTTCCGGTTTTTTCAGCAGCCATAGCCGTTTATCAAATAGCGATCGGATTTTTCCTTCTTAAGTCTATTGGAGGCTTTTTTGATGTTGAGACAAAAAGGCCTTTAATTTGCGCAGTCGCGATGATGGTTATAGCTTTTGTGAGCTTTTTGTTTTCGCGCTATGCTACGGGGATGTCGGGACAGATGCAGTGGAGGCCTTTGCGCGCCGCAGGCAGCTTCATGCTCGGGGTATCGATTCTTTGTTTTGCACTGGCGATAGCCCTTGCGCTTTGGCAGTTTAAAATCTTCGTGGTCATAAATGTTATCAACTGGGTGATTCCTGTTTTACTTATCCTGATCGGTTTAGAGACAGGTTTGAATGCAATTCTTGATATTTATAGGCCGAGATTGAAAGGTCAATATCACAGGGCTGCTTTCGACAGCCGGCTGCTGGGTGTTATCAACGAGCCTGGTGGGTTATTCCGCAGTGCCGCAAGTGCGATAGATTATCAGTTCGGTTTTAAGGTTTCGCAAACCTGGTTCTATAAGCTTTTGGAAAAAGCTATCGTTCCTTTGGTACTTTTCGGAGCAGCAGCACTTTATCTGATAAGCTGTGTGGTTGTATTAGGCCCGAATGAGCAGGCTATAATCGAGCATTTTGGTAATCCTTTGCACAGTACAGGCAATGCCAGAATGGTCGGGCCTGGTCTTACATTTAAGTGGCCCTGGCCGATCGATATCGCATACAAGTATCCAACGAAGAAAATTGTGGAAGCCAAGATTGGTTTTGTGCCGAAGACAGACCCCAAGACCGGACAGATAATTCATGAGCCTTTGCTTTGGGGCAATGCCCATTACCGGGAAGAATACAATGTTTTGGTTGCAAGCCCCCAAACGCGAGTTGATGAACAAGGAGCAGTTCCTGTCAGCATCGTCAAAGCAAACATCCCCGTTCAGTACCGGGTGAGAGACCTCTATTCATTTATATACAACCATAGCGAGCCTGAACGGTTATTTGAGTCTATTTGCTACCAGGAGCTTGCCAAATTTATGGCGAGTTCTACGATTGAAGTTGATGAGGATGTCTCCGCTGGCAGGCATTTGAAGGACAGTCTCCTTGGTGCCGGCCGTGCCGAGGCAAAGAAAGTTTTAAGCCAACGCATTCAGGCCACTGCCGATGAGGCTGGTTTAGGGATAGAGCTGGTATTTTTGGGCCTGCAGGGGATACACCCGCCGCCGGATGAGCAAGTGGCGGCATCTTATCAGGAAGTAATCGGCTCTGTGCAAAAGAAGCAGGCTCTTATCCTGGAAGCACAGGCGCAGCTCAACAAGGTTTTAAGCAGTCTTGTAGGTTCGGTAGAGCAGGCAGATGAGCTTTATCAACTTGCTGCTTCCTACGACAAGGCCAGGCGGGATAAATCGACTGACAAGTCTGAGCAGCTTGAAGAAGAGCTTGATGCCGCTTTTGGTCAGGCAAGCGGAGAGGTTTTTCAGACGCTGAGAGAGGCAAAGTCCTATGCGTTTGAGAAAGCGACGCTTGCACGAGCAACGGGAGAGCGATTTAGCAGCCAGCTCAAGGCGTTCACTGCCGCACCGCAGATTTATGTACGAGAGCAAAGGTTAGGAATGCTTGAGGACTCCCTTAAAAACATCAGGAAATTTATAGTGGCTGCCGATGAAAATAACATAGAAGTTTTTATAGTCGACCTCCAGAAAAAGCTTGAGCCAAGTTTATATGAGATACCCGAATTAGAGGAAAGTAAAAAAAGATGAGACATATAGCTACAAAAATTTTCGCAATAATAATAATAGTAGTGCTGGCGCTGTATTTGGTTTCGTTTCAGGTCAGGGAAACCCAGTCGGCTTTGGTAACGACGTTTGGCAAAGCAACAAGCGAAGATGAGCTTACCGAGGCAGGGTGGTATCTTAGATGGCCTGTGCCGATTCAGCGTGTGTATAAGTTCGACTCGCGTCTGCGGGTTTTAGAGGCCGACCTCGGCGAGACAACAACCAAGGGAGCAGTTCCGATTATAGTCAATACATATGTAGTATGGAGGATTGCTGAGCCTCTGCAATTCTACAACGCTGTAGGTACAGTCAAAGAAGCTGAAAATAAGCTGATCAGCCATATTAGCGATACACAGAATAAAGTTATCGGCCAGCATTACTTTGGCGAGTTTGTCAACAGTGACCCGAGCAAGATTAAGCTCAAACAAATCGAAGATGAAATGCTTGTGGATATTAAGACGGTGGCGTACGAAAACTATGGCGTTGAAGTTAAGACATTAGGAATAAAGCAGCTTAAAATCAGCGAAGATGTCAGTAAGGATGTTTTCGAGAGGATGAAGGCTGAAAGAAATAGGCGCACCGAGGCAACAATAGCTCAGGGTACCGCTGAAGCTACAAGAATAAAAACCGATGCCGACTCCAAGAAGATTGAGCTGTTGGCTGCCGCCGGGGCAAGAGCCAAGGCGATACGAGGACAGGGAGACGCAGAGGCTGCGAAATTTTATAAGCTCCTTGAAGAAGATCTTGCTCTTGCGATGTTTTTGCGAGATATTGAGGCTATAAAGAAAATTTTAGAGAAGCGAGCAACTGTTGTACTGAGCACAGATACAGAGCCTTTTAAGCTATTAAAAGAAATGCCGAAACTTGAACCGAAGAAGTAAGGTTCTTTATTTTTAGGCTATTTGAGATGACGCAAGGCAATATCGAAGAAAACGAATCTTTACAGGCCAAACCAGAGCAAAAGGCCGCGGTTGAGGGGCTTGACCCGGCCGGCCGGTCACTTGCAGAAGCGCTGCGAATAAGTTTCGGTATTTTGAAATTCATTATGGTGGTGCTCGTTGTTCTTTTCCTGGCCTCTGGTTTTCGAACGGTGGGGCCAGATGAGCAGGCGCTTGTTTTGAGGTTTGGGAAGATACGGACAGTGGGACAGGAAAGACTTCTTGGTCCAGGGCTTCACTGGGTATTTCCGTATCCGATAGATGAAATTGTAAAGATTCCAATAACAAAGAAGATAAACATAGTAATAGAAGATTTCTGGTATTACGAAAGACCTGAGCAGGCTATCGCCCAGAAAAGGCGGTGGGTCGATCCCACACTTAACCCTGTCAAAGATGGCTACTGCATCACGCGCAGCGAAAGGCAGGATTCGCAGGGATTAAGCTTTACCGGAAGCGACTACAATATTGTCCACAATAAGTGGCAGCTTACATATCAGATTATCGACCCTGAACGGTTCTTCAGCAATGTTTATGTAAAGGACATAAAGCCCGGGGAGATATACCTTGATGCTATAAAAGATAGTGTAGCGTCAATTCTGCGGGCTATGGTCTGCGATGCGGTAGTTACCGCCATGGTTAATTACACGATTGATGAGGCTCTCCGAAGCCAGGCTACAATACCAGGACATGTGCGCAGATTGCTTCAGGAAAAGCTTGATGAGATTGACAGCGGCATAAAGGTTGTTTCGATTCAACTGACTGATATCACCTGGCCCCAACAGGTTGATGGTGCGTTTCTTGCAAATATCAAGGCAAAACAAGCAAGCCAAAAGGGTATAAGCCAAGCAAGAAGCTACTACGAGACCACCCTTAGCGAAGCCGGAGGACCGAGGGCAGAAGAGATTCTTGATACCCTTAAGCAAGAAGAACTGACAGGAAAAAAAAAGGGAAATCTTTGGGAGCAGTTGTCAGGCCTGGCGCAGGGGGAACTTGCCAAGGCAAGAGCCTATAGAACAAAAGTCGTAGAAACAGCCAAAGCCAACGCAGAGTATCTGCACGAGATACTTCCTGAATATCGCAAAAGGCCAAAACTTGTTGTCCAGAAGATATATCAGGATGCAATAGAATACGTGCTTAACAACGCCCAGGAAAAAATGATAATCCAGCCAACCGAAGGTGCGAAAGAGAAGGAGATGAGGATACTTATAAACAGAGACCCTTCTTTAAAGTCTAAATCAGAAGAAAAACGATAGTTATATTGGTTAATATATGTTTAGAAACAAAATATGTAAAACTGAAGTGTTGTTCAAGATTTTGTTTTTTTGTCTGGTTGTTTGGACATGCAGTTGCTATGGGAGTGAGGAATTGGAATCTGAGCAAAAAGCTCTCAAAAGCAATAACGAATGGCGGTTAGGTATACAAGCGTGGACCTTCAGAAAGTTTACATTCTATGAGGCAGTCGATAAGACAGCTTCGCTGGGTTTAAATTGTATCGAAGGTTATCCAAATCAGTCGATCAGCAGCGAAAGGCCTGATGTAAAATTTGGCCATAATATGCCGGCAGAGCTTAGAGCAGAGGTCAAGAAGAAACTGGCCGATGCCAAGGTCAAGCTGGTCAACTACGGCGTAGTGCCGCTTTCTGCAGATGAAGATGAGTGTCGAAAGGTTTTTGACTTTGCAAAAGATATGGGTATTGAAACGATTGTCTCTGAACCTCCTGAAGAGGCCCTGGATTTGATAGAACAATTGTGTAAGGAATACAAAATCAAGCTGGCTATACACAACCATCCAAAACCATCGCACTACTGGAATCCCGATAAAGTTCTAAAAGCCTGCAAAGGTCGTAGTAAGTGGATAGGCGCATGCGCAGATACCGGACACTTCAGCAGGTCCGGCTTGGAGCCTGTAGATATGCTCAGGAAACTCAAAGGCCGAATAATATCTCTGCATTTCAAAGACCTGAACAAACTTAAAGACCCAGATGCACACGATGTGCCTTGGGGGACGGGCAAGTGCAGGGCCAAAGAAATGCTGGCAGAACTTAAACGTCAAAACTTTAAGGGAGTTTTTTCAATCGAATATGAATATAACTGGGAAAATTCATCGCCTGAAATA
Organism: Sedimentisphaerales bacterium; assembly: GCA_016935195.1. Taxonomy (GTDB): domain Bacteria; phylum Planctomycetota; class Phycisphaerae; order Sedimentisphaerales; family Anaerobacaceae; genus JAFGRL01. The sequence continues at coordinate 25,443 of JAFGRL010000017.1, read as the reverse complement.
AAAAAGTGTATCGAGTTTTTCAATAAAACAACTAACGAATTTAAAGGTAAATAAGAATTAATGATGGCTCATGAACATTTACATTTCAAGGAAGATATTGCCGGTGACTACACACGCGGCAGGCAGCTTCGCATCAGTATAGCTTTATTAGGCACATTGGCAGGAGGTGTTTTGCTGATAAACAGCCAGCTCGGACGGTTTTTTTACGGCAGCGGAAGCTTCAATGTAGAGTTCTTTGCGATATTAGGAGCAATTCTGCTCGGAGGTCCGATTGTTTTCCACGCAGCCAGGTGTCTGTTTAAGCGTGAATCTCATATGGATGAGCTGGCTGCTTTGGCAATTATTGCCGCCTTTGCTATGCAAAACTATCTGGTCGCCGGCATAATCGGATTTTTCATGCTGCTCAGCCAGCTTATTGAAACCCGTACGGCTCTTGGCGCTCGTGCATCAATTGAATCTTTAATAAAGCTTACGCCAAAGAAGGCAAACCTTCTCGACAGCCCGGGTAACGAAAGAGAAGTTAAAGTAAGTGTGCTCAAACCAGCTGACTGTGTGCGGGTCAGGCCGGGCGATAATATACCTGCCGATGGGGAGATTATCAGCGGGCTTAGTTCGGTAAATGAGGCTTCGATAACCGGAGAGTCTTTGCCGGTTGATAAGGTACCTGGAATGCAGGTCTTTGCGGGGACTAATAATCTAACCGGTGTTCTTGATATAAAAGTTACCAAGGCAGGAAAGGATACCACCTTAGGCAAAGTTCAAACGTTGATTATGCAGGCAGAGAAGACAAGAATTCCGATTATGCGGATAATAGACCGCTATGTAAGGTGGTATGTACCAACTATTTTGATGATTGCAGGAATCGCCTTATTTTTTACGAGAAACGTAAACCAGGCAATTACCATACTTGTTATTGCCTGTCCCTGCACTTTGATATTGGCGACACCGACAGCAATGGTTGCGGCAATTTCAGCTGCTGCTCGTTTAGGTGTTTTGATAAAGAATGTTGCTGACCTTGAGTTGGCGGGCAAAATAACAGCGATTGTGTTCGATAAGACCGGTACGGTAACGACCGGCCGATTGTATGTGACAAAGCTAACACCGGCAGAAGGAATTGAACCTGCTGAGCTGTTGTCGGTGGCAGCATCTGCCGAGCAGATGAGCAAACACCCCGTGGCACGGGCACTGCACGAAGTTGCAAAAGAAGCGAATCTGCCTCTGCCGGGAACGTCGGATTTTAAGGAAGTTCCGGGTAAAGGAGTAACCGCTTCGGTTGACTCATTCAGGGTGATGGTAGGAAGAGAGTCATTTCTTAAGGAAAATGACATTGATTTGAGCGGCATAAGCGACCCTGCTCTTGACGAGGAACAAGGTTTTAGCACTCTATACGTTGCCAAGGACAGCAGGTGCATAGGCTGGATAGCATTGCAGGACAAAACCAGGCCTGAAGCATATCAGGCATTTAGTGATTTGTTTAATATAGGTATCAGGCGAACTACAATGCTTACAGGTGACCGCGATGAAGTAGCCAACAGGGTTGCTGCGGAATTAGGCTGTACAGATTATAAGGCAAATTGTTTGCCTCAGGACAAATTGGCCATCGTCGAGCAAATGAAGGAGGACGGACACGCTGTGGTTGTGGTCGGAGATGGTATCAATGATGCTCCAGCTCTTGCGGCAGGTGATCTGGGTGTAGCAATGGGAGCTGCCGGCAGCGACGTTGCCATAAACTCTGCTTCGATTGCACTAATGAGCAATGACTTGAGAAGGCTGGCTGTGCTTGTGAGGTTATCGCGTAAGACCCGCAGAGTGATACAACAGAATCTTGCATTTGGAATACTTTTTATCGTGCTTGGGATTTCTGCTTCTCAATTTATTCTGCCGCAGCTGGCAGCCTTTTTGCACTTCGCCAGTTCGCTGGTCGTGGTTTTCAATAGTGCCCGTCTTATTCGATACGGCGAGGAGCTTGAGCATGCCGGACAGGTGGTGTAAACAGCAACATAAAAGGTTAAACCACCACATCGATATGGTTTCGAGGGCTTAGGCTATGGAATATGCTGTTGAGACATTTTCACTGACAAAGATTTTCTCCGACTGGTGGGGCAGGGAAAAAGTTTATGCGGTTGAGGACCTGAATTTGAAGGTCCGGGACGGCGAAGTATTTGGGCTTTTAGGTCCTAATGGGTCTGGAAAAACGACCACATTGAAGATGCTGCTTGGTCTGCTTTATCCGACCAAAGGCAGATCAGTTGTTTTGAGCGGCCAAACCAGTGATCCAAAGATAAGCGCCAGAATCGGCTTTCTGCCGGAGGAGTCATATTTATACAGGTATTTAAATGCGCGGGAGACGCTGGATTTTTATGGCAGGCTCTTTGATCTTGGTCATAAAGTAAGAAAGATGCGGACAGAGGCACTTCTCGATATGGTCGGATTAAAGGCTGTCGCAAACAGGCCTGTCGGGACATATTCGAAAGGTATGGCAAGGCGGATAGGCCTGGCCCAGGCCCTTATCAATGATCCGGACTTATTAATACTGGATGAGCCGACTACGGGACTTGACCCAATTGGGACAAAGCAGATAAAGGATTTGATTTTAGAACTTGCCAGACGTGGTAAAACCGTGCTGCTTTGCAGCCATCTGCTGGCCGATGTGGAGGATATTTGCGATAGAATTGCTGTTCTATATGGCGGCAGAATTCAATCCGAAGGGAATGTACAAGAGCTGCTGGCCCAGACGAACAAGATGCAGATAACCACAGGTTCTATAAGTAGTAAAGCGATAGAGACGATAAAGGAGGTTATTGCCAATGAGAAGCAGCAGTGTGTTGTAACATCGCCTATGGATAAGCTCGAGACATTCTTTATCAAAACCGTTGCTGCAGCCCAGCAGGCCCAAACTACCAGTGGCGCTGTCAGCACAACTCAGATAGGTGATTTCTTAAAAGCGCAAACAATAGAAAAGAGCATTCTGGATAAATTAGTTTCTGCGCCCGTATCCGGCAAAGGCCAGGCTAAGAAGGAAAGGGCAGTCCTCGGGACTCCTTACGGAGAAAAGTCCGGGGTTCTGCAAACTAAGCCGGCTGCGCCAAAACCGGACGAGAAGCTCCTTAAGAGACTTGCCGAGCAGAAGGAGCCGATTAGCCATAAGCCTGTTGAGCAAGCTGAGCCGGTGACAGATCAAGCCCAGCAGCAGGAAAAAATCAAAAAAGGTGTCCTGGATCAATTGGCAGGCAAAAACCGCCAAGAGGAAAATAAAGTCCGAAGGACTCCTTATGGAAAGCAGTCCCAAGGACTTACGGAGGACAAAAATAATTCAGGGAATTCCGACAATGCATAGCATCTGGGCAATCGCGGTAAATACCATTAAGCAGGCACTTCGGCTTAAAATAGCAATTGTTTTTGTAGTGCTGATGCTGATTTTACTTCCTGTTATGGGAGCAACTGCAACTGGCGATGGAACAGTTAAAGGTCGGCTGCAGACATTTGTCAGCTATGGCCTTTCGCTGACAAGCCTGCTGTTATCTCTGCTGGCAATTATCTGCTCGATATACACAATGACCAGCGACCTCGAGCAAAGGCAAATATATATGGTTTTGACCAAACCGGTTCGACGTTTCGAGCTGGTTGCCGGCAAGCTGCTCGGCGTGATATTACTAAGTACCGGACTTCTGGTAGTTTTTTCGAGTCTGATATTTGCAGTTGTGTATTACAGCCTTAAGTTTTCTGATGCCGCCGCCGAAGAGCTGGCTGCGGCGCGAAATGAATTTTACACTGCCCGGGCAGGTTTGACACCTCGAGTACAGGATGTTAGCAAGGAAGTTCTTGAAACCTACAAGAAGCTCGAAAGGACACACCAGCTTCCTGCAGGCGCTTCGGAGAATAAGGCCGTCAGGAACAGAATAATTAATCAGATAACCAGTCAGAAGAAGTACGCCAAACGTGCTGTCTTGGCCGGACAAGAGATAGGCTGGGAATTTCACAATATCGAGCTTTTGGATCCTGATGAAAGTCTGTTTATCAAGTTCAAGTACGATGTTTCTGTAAATCCTCCGGATTTGCAGATATACAGCCGGTGGCTTGTGGGCGATGACCGCCCCTTAAGATATGGCACAAAAGTTGAGACCGGCATCTATCAGTTTGAGCGTAAAGACATAATTCGCACCTTTCGAGAGATGGAGGTCCCTGCCGATGCTGTTGCTGCTGATGGGTATTTGGCAGTGCGGTTTTTCAATGTTGGCCTGAATGATACGATAGTGTTTTTTCCGCCTGAAGATGGTCTGGAAGTGCTCTACAAGGCCGACACTTTTGGAGCAAATTATATAAGGGCAGTTTTAATAATTCTGTTTCGACTGATTTTCCTTGCAGCTCTTGGCATATTAGCGGCAAGTTTTCTATCGCTTCCGGTTTCAATTTTATTGTGTTTAGTGGTTTTGTTCACAGGTACAATCAGCGGCTTTATTATGGAATCATTTAATCTTCTCGGTGGAGAGCTGCCCAGCGTGTACACTTATACTCTCAAGCCGATAGTCCAACTTCTTCCACAGTTCGATAAGGTCAATCCGTCAAAATATTTAGTACCGGGCCGATTGTTGAGCTGGTTTATTGTCGCTAAGGCTGCATCTGTTATGGTGATATTAAAGGCGGGCTTTCTGTTGCTATTGGCCCTTTTGATTTTCAGTTATCGAGAGATAGCAAAGATTACCATCTGATTTTTTGAGCTTGTTTACGATACGGTGCGGATTTAATACGGGGTAGCTGAGGATAGACAATATATTATGAGTTATAGAGACGTTTTAATCTTGTGCGTATGTATTGTTGTTGCAGCGGGCCTGCTTATTGTTGCGGCCAGTCAGCTTGATTATATAAATTCTCAGCGTCATAAGATGAAGTTAGTGGCAAATGAGCCGCTCGAGAATGCTCCGCCTTCATTGGCATTTGCTACAGTTGCGATGGGAGCTTTCCGGGGGCTTGTTGTTGATGTGCTGTGGATCCGTGCCGACGAGCTCAAGAATAAGGGGCAGTTTTTTGATGCCAAGCAGCTCGCAGAATGGATTACGTTCCTGCAGCCTCGTTTTGCAAAGGTATGGGAGTTTCACTCCTGGAATATGGCTTACAATATCTCTGTAGCGATGCCGGCATCTCAGCCACAGCAGCGATGGAGATGGGTCAAGAACGGCTATGAGCTTTTGCGCGACAGGGGGATTCCTCTCAATCCCAATAGTATTTTGCTTTATCGCCAGCTTGCCTGGATATTCCAGAGCAAGATAGGAGCAGTTACAGATGATACACATAAGTATTATAAATTGCAGTTAGCCCTGGCAATAGAGCCTCTGCTTGGGCCGGCGAATAAAGAGTATTTTGAGGCTCTTACCAAAGCACCTGCCAAACTTGAGGAAATCATCAAAGATTCGAACGTAGCTTCGTTAATTGAGGCACTGGCTTCGGCTGATGAGAGCTTTGGCATCGATGACAAGTTAGTGAGCAAATATTTGGCTTTGAGGCAAAAGCCCGGCAGGTTTAAGCCGACGGCTTTTAAGGTAATCGACAATTTTCGCGGCAGCAAAGCATTAGAGAAATTCGACACTTTCGCAAAGGCTTATCAGCTTCGCAATGTTTGGAAGCTCGAGCCGGCTTTGATGAACGATTTAAATCACAAGTACGGGCCCATCGACTGGACCGATCCGAATAAGCATTTGTCGCTGGATTGGCGCCATCCCGACAGCCACGCAATTTACTGGGCAGTGAAGGGATTAGAGGTTGCAGGCAAAAAAGAATACTCTATCGACGAAACCAACACAGACAGAATTGTGGCACACAGCCTGCAGAACCTCTTTAGGCACGGAAAGATATACATCTACAAGCCTGTGACCGCCGAGTCGAGCAACGAGTCGCCAGCGACCAGCGACGAAATATTCCTGCGACCTGATTTGAGGATGTTCGTAACCTATAATGAGGCGATGCTTGCAATTCTCAATAAATATAAAGATATAGCGAGACAAGGCGTTTACGAGTCACTTACCAATGGCCATCGCAGTATGCTGATAAATGCAGTGCTTGTGTTTTACCAGGGCGGCTTACAGCCCCAGGCACTTAAAATCTTCAACCAGCTTCGCAAAATGTACCCGCGGAAAGAATATAATGTCTCATTAGTACAATTTGCCAGGAACCGCTTGATAGATGAACTAAAGAGTATGCATATATACGACGCCAAGGAGATGGTGACAATGCTGTTTCGAGAGAGTTACTTCAGATATGCCATGCATGATGATGACGAGGCATTCGGCAGAGAAAAATTGGCTAAAGAAGTGTACAGGCACTATCAATCGATGTATTCTGATGATCAAAGGATTGACCTTCCTGATATTAAATTGTTAAGATACTTTGCGCTTGTGGATTTTCTTGAAGACTGGCAGTATCCGCCAAATCTAAGGCGTAATTTACTTGGCAGGATAAGACTCGAAAGGCCCAAGCTTGCCGAACAATTGGAACAGCAGGAACGCAAATTATTGGAAGAGTCAGAAAAATCTAAATGATGTACAGATTCAGCATTTGTCATGCATAGAAGCCTCTACGACCAGCTAACACCATCCCAAAGAAAGGCTGTTTTTCATATTGATGGACCGATGCTTGTTTTGGCCGGTCCTGGAAGCGGCAAAACCCGCGTAATCACACATCGAATAGCATCGCTTATTGACTCAGGGATTCGTCCACAGAATATCTGTGCGATTACTTTTACGAATAAGGCAGCTGACGAGATGCGCCAGCGGGTAACCGCACTGGGTTGTACGGCAGGTTCACACATCAGCACATTTCATTCTCTATGTGTTAGAATTCTGCGTCAGTATGCAGCTAAAGCACAGGTAAAGAATAGTTTCAGTATTTACGATACGGCAGACCAACGCAAATGCATCAAGCAGGCTGTAAAAGATTGCGAGTTAGAGACGAGCAATTTTCCTCCTGCTCGAATGCTCAATGCGATATCGGCACTGAAGAATAATCTTATCGACGTTGAGACTTTCAATGTCCAGGCTGATGATTTTTTCTCTAAAAGGCTGGTGCGGATTTACCAGAGATACCAGGGGATTTTAACAGAGCACAATGCTATGGACTTTGATGACCTTTTAATGAAAGCTGCTTTTTTGTTGGAAAGACATCCGAAGGTTTGCGAAGAATTATCAAGGCGATTTAGATTTCTGCTTGTCGACGAATATCAAGACACAAACCATTCGCAGTATAGAATTACCAGGGCACTTGTTTCGGCCCACAATAACATTTGTGTGACAGGTGACCCCGACCAGTCTATTTACCGCTGGCGAGGTGCGGATATCCGGAACATATTAGCTTTCGAAAAGGACTGGCCCGATGCTAAGGTTGTAAGGCTTGAGGAGAACTTCCGCAGTGCTGCAAATATACTCGAAGCAGCTGATAAACTTATTTCATTTAATCAAAATAGAAGACAAAAAAGATTAATACCTACCAGAGGTTTAGGCCCTGACATTATGGTTAACGTTTTTGAAGATGAAGCTGCCGAAGCTGAGTCGGTTGTCGAACAGATAAAACGGCTGCGGGAGGCCGAAGATGTTCAATTAAATGAAATAGCGGTTTTCTATCGCATCAATGCACAAAGCCGGGCACTGGAGGAGGCTTTTATAAAAGCTAATATGCCGTACCAGATTGTCAGAGGTGTGGAATTCTATAACAGAAAAGAGATTCGAGATTTGATTGCATATCTGAAGATTCTGGTAAATCCGGACGATGAGATTGCTCTGCTTCGGATAATCAACACACCGGCTCGTGGTATCGGCAAAACGACTATTGAAAGGATTGCCGGATATGGTGCATCGCACCCGATTAGCTTCTTTGATGCCTTAAAGCGTATAGAAAATATTGAATCTTTATCAAAGAACCCAAAGGCGAAAGTTGAGCAGTTTGTGAGGATGATAGAGAAATTCAGGAAACGAAGTACCGGCAGAGTTGCATCTTTGACAGAGAGCATATTTGCTGAATCGGGCCTGGAAAAATCGCTCAAAGATGCAGGTTTTGAGGGTGAAAGTGCCTTAGAGAACGTTTCTGAACTTATTAATTCGGCGGCGCAATATGATAAAAGCGCAGAAAGCCCGTCTCTGGTTGATTATCTTCAGCAGATATCACTCTTTAGCGATGTGGATGTGTATGACCCTTCGAGCGGCAGGGTGGCACTTATGACGCTGCATTCAGCAAAAGGGCTCGAATTTGAGAATGTGTTTATAGTAGGGACAGAGGACGGCCTGCTGCCGCACGAGAGAAGTTATGACGATGAGGATGAGATGGAAGAAGAACGCAGGCTTCTCTTTGTAGGTATGACGCGGGCAAAAAATGCGTTATGTATAAGCTGCACGCGCTACCGAACTATACGGGGCCAGCAGCTCAGAACGATGCCGTCGCAGTTTATCTATGAACTGGCAATAGAGCCCCAGCCGGCAGAAGAGCAAAGCACCGATGATAGCAAAATTGCAGATAATGAACTCCCGCATTATCGTGCAGGCCAGGTAGTGATTCACAAATCTTTCGGCCCCGGCGTGGTAAAAAATTTTGTTGATATGGGGCAAAACAGTGTGGTGACTGTCAGATTTAACAAAGGACAGGAAAAAAGCCTGATGGTCAAATTCGCCAGACTCACAAAAATGCCAGGTCATTAAAATATCAACCCAAGCTGGCGTTGTTTGTGATGGAACAACAGTGTAAAAATACGTGCATAATACTATGGCGCAACTTAGTGTAAAACACGCTTTTACGGATAAAAACCAAATATTAAAAATTAACCCCTTAGGAGGTAACCCCTTAGGGGTTAATTTTGATATTTGCATTTTGATATTTAATATAAATTGGCGTATTTGTTTACATACCAGTATGTTATCGCCAGTAGCAAAACTGTAACTTGCGCTGTAGTACTAAGCTTTGGACATTATCTTATCAGGTTCGGCAGAAAGGTAGCAAAGATGACTGGAAGAGATAAAATTAAGGCTGCGTTTTCAAAAGATGGAACGCGTGAGATTCCTGTAGTTATTCCTTACGAGGGCATTTTTATACGTGACCACTGGGAGCAGTTGACCGACTATCCCTGGTGGTATAGGCAAGAACCTAACCTCGAGAAACAAATATTATGGCATCGTGATGCAATAAATAAAATTGGACAGGACTGGCTCAGCCTTCGGGATTTCTACAGCACCAAAGATCAGGGAAATCTAAATATACAGACAACTGCAAATGATGATAAAGTGTTGTTAGTTGATAAAAGCACAGTGCGACAGCAAAAACTATCCAAACCTAAAGTAGGTGGCTGGTCCGCAGGTGGGCACTTGGAATCAGTTAAGCCTGAGCATATTCCGAAAACAACAGATGAAATCGATGAGTTGATTAGTGATGTTTCAAGGTTTGATAAAGAAAAGTTCCTGGAATCAGGAAAATGCGACTTAGCATCGGCATTGTTAGCGGAATTTGGCGGCCAGCTTTACCCTCTCTGCCAGATTTCATCACCGCTGTGGAGCTGTTATGGTCTGTGGGGTTTTGAAGGTATGATGACTATGATTGCATCGCGAGCTGATTTGGTAAAATATGCCTGCCGAAGATATCTTGCCTTAGGTACAAATCAGGTTCATAAAGCCGCAGCTCTTGGTGCGCAGGGGATTTGGATAGAAGAATGCCTGACAGATATGATTAGCCCTGATGCCTTTGCATCGCTTAACGTTCCATTTGTCAGGAAACTGGTTGAAGAGATTCGCACGCTGGGCTTAGAAAGCATTTACTATTACTGCGGCAATCCTGCAGGCAAGTGGGAACACATACTTAGCATCGGTGCCGATGCGATTTCTCTTGAAGAGAGCAAGAAAGGCTTTGAAATTGACATCGAAGATGTTGCTGCAAAAGTCCAGGGACAATGTGCTGTGCTTGGCAATCTTGATGCTATCGGCGTTTTACAAGACGGCAGCGAAGAGCAATTGCGGGAGGAGATTGCAAGGCAAATTGCTGCGGGTCGGCGAAACAGCAGCCGATTCATAATGAGTCTTGGCAGCCCCATTACGCCCGAGACGACTGTCGAAAGGGTCCGGCTTTACTGTGATATGGCATGCCAAATCGCCTCAGCCAGGTAAAATCGGATTTGGGTGGCAGAGGTGCTCAATTCTTTTTGCTGTCTTGACATTACTTTGGAGAAAGCTTATATTGACAGCCGCTTTTTTATATTTGGAGCTTTGAATGAAAGGTGGTATAAATGAAACTTAAACGCAAATTGAAAATGGGGATGGTGGGCGGCGGACCCGGAGCATTTATCGGTGAAGTTCACAGAAAAGCAGCACGTCTTGACGCCAAAATCGAACTTGTGGCAGGTGCCTTTGATATCGAACCACGTAAATCCCAACAGATGGCCAGGCAGCTTCTTCTAAATCGCAGGCGAGTTTACAACAATTACAAAGAGATGATTAAGGAAGAACTTAAATTACCTGTAGGAGAAAGGATTGATTTTGTTTCTGTAACTACGCCGAATAACTGGCACTTTCCTATCGCAAGAGATTTTCTTAAAGCGGGCTTTAATGTGATGTGTGAAAAGCCAATGACATTTAACGTCAGGCAAGCGAAGACACTGCAAAAACTTGTTAAAAGCAAGAGTTTAGTTTTTGGGTTGATGCATAATTATACCGGCTATCCTATGGTTAAGCTGGCGCGTGATTTAGTCATTAAGAAAGAGCTGGGAGAGATTCGCAAGATTGTGGTTCAATATCCGCAGGACTGGCTGGCTACACCTCTGGAAAGAACGGGTCAGCAGCAGGCCGCCTGGAGGACCGACCCTAAACAGAGCGGAGCAGGCTGTGTTGGTGACATAGGTTCACACGCAGAAAATTTAGCTGAATATATTACAGGTTTGAAGATTACTCATATATGTGCCGAGCTTACAACCTTTGTTAAAGGTCGGCGTGTAGATGACGATTGTAATTGCCTTGTGCGTTTTGATAATGGAGCCAGAGGGATATTGCACGCCAGCCAGGTTTCCATTGGCCATGAGAATGACCTTGCTATTTGGATTTACGGGGCAAAAAAAGGGCTTGAATGGCACCAGGAGCATCCTAACTATTTGTATGTAAGGGAGCTGGGCGGTCCCGTCCAAGTTTGGCGGAGAGGCAATGATTACGTTGCCACTAAAAGCACGGCAGCAGCTCGGGCAACCCGTCTGCCGCCGGGCCATCCGGAGGCTTTTTTCGAGGCTTTTGCGAATATATATTGTAACTTCGCCGATACGCTGCGTGCCAAATTAGAGGGCAGCAAGCCTGACAAATTGATGACGGATTTCCCCGATGTTAACGATGGCCTTCGTGGAATGTTGTTTATTGAAACAGTCCTGGCAAGTGCTCACAGCAGGCAGAAGTGGACTGCAATGAAAAGATGAGCCGGCAAGGACTTTTATTAACTTCCGCAAAAAAGGAGATTACAAAATGGCAAGACCTGTAACACTTTTTACCGGCCAGTGGGCTGATTTGCCTTTGGAAGAGCTGGCGAAAAAGGCAGCGGGCTGGGGCTATGACGGACTTGAGTTGGCCTGCTGGGGCGACCATATGGACGTTGACAAGGCTGCAACAGACAAAGGATATACTGCGAAACAATTGGAGATTTTGGGCAAGAATAATCTTAAGATTTTTGCTATTAGCTGTCACTTGGCAGGTCAATTGGTTTGCGACCCGAACAATGACAGCCGGTCGGATGCGTTTGCACCTGCCGAGTGTGCAGGCGATGCCCAAAAGAAACGGCAATGGGCCGTTGAAACAGTGAAAAATACTGCTCGGGCTGCGAAGAATCTTGGCTTGAAGGTGGTCAACGGCTTCACAGGTTCATCAATATGGCATATGTTATACAGCTTTCCGCCTGTAACCGATGAGATGATTGAAGCCGGTTTCGCTTACTTTGCGAAGATGTGGAATCCTATCCTTGATGTATTTGACCAATGCGGCGTGAAATTTGCCCTTGAAGTGCACCCGACAGAAATAGCCTTTGATATAGTAACGGCAAGGCGTGCACTTGAGGCGGTAGGTAATCGAAAGACCTTCGGCTTTAATTTTGACCCGAGCCATCTGTTCTGGCAGATGATTGACCCTGCCCAGTTTATCAATGAGTTTCCAGACAGAATTTATCATGTTCATATGAAAGATGCTGCACTGCAATTAAACGGTAGAACAGGGATTTTAGGTTCCCATCTTAATTTTGGCCAAGCCGGGAGAGGCTGGGACTTTCGGTCTCTTGGCCACGGTGGCGTGAATTTCGAGGAGATTATCAGGGCTCTAAACAGGATAGGTTACGATGGGCCTTTATCGGTCGAGTGGGAGGACAGCGGAATGGACCGCCAGGCCGGTGCCAAAGAAGCCTGCGAGTTTGTCAGGAAAATAGATTTTAAGCCGTCAAAGCTTGCATTTGATGCGGCCTTTGAGAAGATAGTATAATGTACCAAAAACAAATCAAGGCGTGAAATGACAGAAAGGATGCCTTAACAAGTTGACTGACCAATTTAAGGTTTTGGAAATACAAGATGACTAAAAATAAAAGTTTCAAAAAAGTTTTCGTGGCGCTTTTGATAGCATTTGCCTTTACAACAAACACAGCAAGGTGCGAAATGCTTCAAATGGCCAAAGCAGATGATAACGGCGTTGACCGTTTTATGGGAGACTGGAAAGGGATCTGTAAACATCAGGACGGTCAAGAACAGTCGTTGGCCGCGCAGGTTATAGCCCTCGGCAATGGCAAATACAGGGCAAACATTCTAGGGGAATTTGATGAGTCTAAACCGCCAATAGCAGTGTTACAGGGCCAACTGGAAGGTTTGGCAGTGCGTTTAGCCGGCCAGGCTAAAGGCGGTGATTATAATGGCAGCAAATGGATTGCGACCATCGAAGGGGGTATATTCAAGGGCACCTTCGAAAACAGTAAAGGCGGAACTTTCAGAATGCAGCGAGTTGTTCGTTTTTCACCTACTTTGGGACTGAAGAAACCGGCAGGTGTTGTGATGTTGTTTGATGGAACCGATTTTAGCCAGTGGAAGCATCCGGGTGGAACACGAGGATTTATTGCACTTGAGCAGCTTATGCCGACTGAAAATTGCGCCGCTTACCTTCGCAGTAGAATATGGTCTGAAGAAAACCAGGAAGTTCAAATGCAATTAGGCAGCGATGATGGTGTAAAAGTCTGGCTGAACGGCCGGTTACTTCATACTAAAAATCTTCAAAGGCCTCTTAAGCGAAATCAGGACAAGGTAAAAGCGACATTGAATAAAGGTTCCAACGAGCTTTTATTTAAGATCACCAATTTTGAAAAAGAATGGGGATTATGCGTGCGATTTACGAGTATAAAAGGTAAAAGCCTCAACAACATTGCTGAGCAGGATCCGGATTTAGCGAAGGAGTCATCACAAAATCCCGGCACTCGACAGTATCTTGAAAGAAATGATGGCTACCTGACTGTCTGGGAGGTTACAGGTCCGTACAGTCAAGCCGGCAAAAATGCCAGTGAACTTTTAGGTATCGCCTTCGGTCCGGAACAGAAGGATACAACACAGATAAACTGGATTCCGTTGAATATTGACAAACAGCGGGATGTGGTACTCTGGAATCTGACAGATGATGGTGCAATGGAAATTAGGCCAGGCGCAGGTTCAATTATTTCTAAAAAAGAGTTTGGAGACTGTAAACTGCACATTGAATTTCGAACGCCCTTTATGCCCGAATCCGACAAGCAGCACCGTGGCAACAGCGGCGTTTACCCTCAGGGCAGATATGAGATACAGGTACTTGATAGTTACGGCCTGGAAAGCAAAGACAACGAATGCGGAGGAGTCTATAAGGTTGCAACACCGGCAGTGAATATGTGTGCTCCCCCGATGCAGTGGCAGAGTTATGACATAACTTTCTATGCGCCGAGTTTTGATAAAAGCGGCAGCAAAGTAAGCAATGCCAAAATGGCGGTTTTACATAACGGCGTAAAGATACACGACAACATCGAAATCCCAAAACCAACCGGAGGAGGTATGGGTAAAAATGAAGTTGCCCGTGGCGGCCTGTATCTGCAGGACCATGGAGATAAGGTACAGTACCGCAATATATGGCTGGTTGAACAATAGGAACAAAGGTATTTAACAAAAAAATTTTACTAACAGAGAAAATAAGATAAGTTAGAGGTGGTCAACATGGAGAATGAAAGTCTGGAAGAAGTCAACAAAGATAAGAGAAGGGGTATTTCACGGAGGGATTTTTTGGGAGGTGCGGCAGCTGCCGCTGCATTTACAATAGTCCCAAGGCATGTGTTAGGAGGTCCGGGATATAAGCCGCCGAGCGAAAAACTCAACGTAGCAGGAGTCGGCATAGGCGGTATGGGCAGGAATGATATCCGCCGCATAGGTGATGAGAACATCGTAGCACTGTGCGACGTTGATGAGAAATATGCGGCAGAAGTTTTCAACAAGTATCCAAAGGCAAAAAAATATCGTGATTTTCGCAGGATGCTTGAAAAGCAAAAGGATATCGATGCAGTCATTGTGGCTACGCCCGACCACAATCACGCTGTAGTTGCAATGGCAGCAATCAAAATGGGTAAGCACGTCTATTGTGAAAAGCCGTTGACATATTGTATTTCCGAAGCCCGGAAACTTACCGAAGCAGCAAGGCAGGCCAAAGTTGCCACACAGATGGGCATTCAAGGCCATTCCGGTGAAGGCATAAGGCTTATATGCGAGTGGATTTGGGCCGGTGCTATCGGGCCTGTTCGCCAGGTGCAGGTCTGGACAAACAGGCCTACCTGGAGACAGGGGATAGACAGGCCGAAAGAAACGCCGCCGGTTCCGGCTACCCTTGACTGGGATTTATGGCTTGGCCCGGCACCGTACAGACCTTACAATCCGGTTTATTTGCCGTTTAACTGGCGAGCATGGCGAGATTTCGGAACCGGCTCTCTGGGCGATATGGCCTGTCATATTATAGACCCTGTTTTTTGGGCGATGAAACTTGGACATCCAACCAGTATTGAGGCAACTTACGCAAAAATGTGTCTGCGCACAGACCCAATGGTAGCTCCGGAATACCGGGGCATTGATGAGACATATCCTCTTGCATCTATTATACATTATGAATTTCCTGCACGGCAGGATATGCCGGCTGTGAAAATGACTTGGTACGATGGTGGGCTTATACCGCCAAGACCGGAGGAATTAGAGCCAGGCCGAAGAATGGGCGGAGATGACGGAGGTGTGCTGTTTATAGGAGACAAGGGGAAAATAATGTGCGGCTGCTATGGTGAACATCCGCGATTGATACCCGAGGCAAAGATGCAGCAGTACGAGCGCCCTGCCAAGACGATTCCGAGGATCGAGCAAGGTCACTGGCGTAATTGGATCCAGGCCTGCAAAGGCGGCGAACCGGCAGGTTCCAATTTTGATTATGCAGGGCCTTTGACAGAGGTGGTTCTTTTGGGCAATGTTGCGATTTTGGCTGGTGAAAAATTGTATTGGGACGGTGCAAATATGAAAGTTACAAATGTCCCCGAAGCGAACGAATATTTGCACCGCCAGTATCGCCAGGGATGGACTCTTTAATTATGCACAGATAGCTGTTGTTATCAAGTAAACTGATATGGAAAAAATAAAGAAAACTCTCAAGAATCAGGGTAAAAAGATTTCCCGACGTGATTTTTTAGGTGGTGCCACTGCTGCAGCTGCATTTACAATCATCCCGCGCCATGTCTTAGGAGGCCCTGGTTATACTCCGCCCAGTGAAAAGTTAAATATTGCCGGCATCGGCCTTGGCGGTCAGGGCTCAAGAGACATTGAAAGAGTCGGCAGCGAAAACATTGTTGCGTTGTGTGACGTGGATGATGAAAATGCTGCCGCTGTCTTCAATACATACCCCAAGGCCAGGAAATACCATGACTTCCGCAAGATGCTCGAAAAACAGAAGGATATCGATGCTGTAGTAATAGCTACTCCGGATCATAACCACGCTGTAATTTCTATGATGGCAATAAAAATGGGCAAACATGTATATTGTGAAAAACCTCTGACACATACCGTTTATGAAGCTCGTAAGGTTGCCGAGGCAGCCAGAGAAGCCAAGATTGCCACGCAGATGGGCAATCAGGGTCATTCCAGTGAAGGAATTCGTTTGGTGTGCGAATGGGTTCGAGATGGTGCAATAGGCCCAGTTCGGGAGGTACAAGCGTGGACACCTTTGCCATTAAGGCAAGGCAAAGAGAGATGGTGGGTCCAAGGTATTGAACGGCCCAAGGATGAACCTCCCGTGCCGTCCACGCTGGATTGGAATTTATGGCTCGGTCCGGCAGCATACAGACCTTACAACCCAGCCTATTTGCCCCTTAAATGGCGTGCCTGGTGTGATTTCGGAACGGGGGTGCTCGGCGACCAGGCGTGCCATACAATAGACATTCCATTCTGGGCACTTAATCTCGGTTACCCGAGCAGTGTCGAAGCCAGTTCGACGGAAGTTAATTCGGAGACATATCCTAAGGCATCTATAGTGTATTATAAGTTTCCTGCCCGAGGAAAAATGCCAGCGGTCAATTTGACCTGGTATGACGGTGGTCTGATGCCACCGAGGCCGGAAGAGCTCGAGCCAGGTAGACGGATGGGTAATGAGTATGGTGGGGTAATTTTTATAGGTGATAAAGGTAAGTTGATATGCGGCACATACGGCCAAGGTCCACGTTTAATCCCGGAATCGAAGATGAGAGAATACAAGAGGCCTCCTAAAACGCTACCCCGCTCGAAAGGCCATTACAAGGACTGGATTGGTGCCTGCAAAGGAAGTGAGATTGCCAGTGCCAATTTTGATTACGGTGGTCCTCTGACTGAAATAGCCTTGCTTGGCAATATTGCCATTAGGATGGGTAGCAAACTAAACTGGGATGGCACAAATATGAAGATTACCAATATACCGGAGGCCAACGAGTATTTGCACCGCCAGTATCGCAAGGAATGGGCTCTTTAATTATATAAAAGCCTCAAAACAGTTGTTATTATCGAGGGGATTAATATGAAAGAGATGAAAAAACCCGTCAAGCAGCAGAATGGGAAAATTTCGAGACGTGATTTTTTAGGTGCCGCTGCGGCTGTGGCGGCCTTTACGATTGTCCCGAGGCACGTCTTAGGAGGCCCTGGTTATACCCCGCCCAGTGAAAAGCTGAATATTGCCGGCATCGGCCTTGGCGGTCAGGGCTCAAGAGACATTGAAAGAGTTGGCAGCGAAAACATTGTTGCGTTGTGCGACGTGGATGACCAGTTCGCCGCCGGTGTGTTCAATACCTATCCCAATGCCAGGAAATACCGTGATTTCCGAAAGATGCTCGAAAAAGAAAAGGATATCGATGCGGTCGTGATAGCTACGCCGGACCACACACACGCTCTTATTGCAATGACTGCAATAAGAATGGGAAAACACGTTTACTGTGAAAAACCGCTGGCCCATTCAATCTACGAAGTTCGCCGACTTACTGAAGCCGCCCGTAAGCACAACGTTGTTACTCAGATGGGTATCCAGTGCCACGCCGATGAGTCCATACGTTTGCTGTGCGAGTGGATTTGGGCCGGAGCTATCGGCCCGGTACGAGAGGTTCACCTTTGGAGCAATAAGCCAATTAGCTCCCACGCAATTAACCGCCCCAAGCAGACACCGCCGGTGCCGTCCACGTTAGACTGGGATTTGTGGCTTGGCCCGGCTCCGGAGCGTCCATATCATTCTGCCTACCACCCGTTTAAGTGGCGCTACTGGTGGGATTTTGGTACCGGAAGACTTGGTGATATGGCCTGTCACATAATGGACCCGGCCTTTTGGGCACTTAAGCTAACTTCTCCAGTAACTGTTGAAGCCCAGACTACAAAGTTTAATGACGAAGTTTATCCCGATACGGCTGTGGTTCGTTATGAGTTCGCCGCAAGGGACAAGCTGCCGCCGGTTACAGTTACCTGGTATCACGGCGGGATATACCCCTGGCGTCCGGAAGAACTGGAACAAGGGCGGAATTTTCCTGCCGAAGGCGGGCTCTATATTGGCGAAAAAGGCAAAATACTAATACCTCACATAGCCGGGCCGAGGCTGATACCCGAGGAAAAAATGAAAAGTTTCAATCGGCCAAAACCATCACTGTCCAGGTGTGATGTTGGCCACTATCAGCAGTGGGTTCTGGCATGCAAAGGCAAATCGAAAACCCTGGCCAATTTTGATTATGCAGGCCCTTTAACTGAGGCGGTTCTCCTGGGTAATGTTGCCGTTCGTGCTGGCAATATACTTCATTGGGACGGGCCTAATATGAAGGTTACTAATGTTCCCGAGGCAAACCAGTACCTTAGCCGTCAGTATCGTCAGGGATGGACGTTATAATTGTCGGAAATGTTTCATGTCTGTAAATGGTGTAACAATTTTTCTTAGTTACAGATTTGGAAGGGAGTAGCTATGGATTTTAAGCTCTATTTTCTGTTAAGTGCGATGATGTTTCTCGAGTTTGCCATCTGGGGTGCCTGGGCTCCGATATTGGCATCGCACCTGCTGGGCCCGCTAAAGATGAGCGGCAAACAAACGGGGTGGATATACGCAACATTATGGCTTGGCTGCATTGTAGCTCCCTTTATTGGAGGTCAGATCGCCGATAGATGGATGGCCACCGAAGTATTTTTGGGAATTGTTCACCTGGCTGGTGGGGTGCTGCTGCTCCTGGCGGCGCGGGCAAAGCGGTTCTGGGGCTTATTCGGATTGATGGGACTTTATTCGCTGCTTTATGCGCCTACTTTGGCGTTAGTAAATTCGCTGATGTTCACGCACCTGACAGACCCTGATGCCCAGGCAGGTAAAATTCGTGTCTGGGGGACGATTGGATGGATAGTTGCGGGGCTGACCATAGCGTTGTGGCGCCGGATAAGCAGGCTGAAGATTCGAGGCAGCGACGCCCTTGCTCTGGCAGGGCTTTTGTCACTGATAATGGGAGTATTTTGCTTTTTCTTACCTCATACTCCCCCGCCAAAAGAACCTTCGAGTCCGCTGGCGTTTGTAGAAGCATTTAAAATGTTGGGTGATGCAAACTTTTTAATTTTCCTGATTATATCATTTGTAGTTACAACCGAATTGCAGTTTTACTATGTTCCGACAGCGCCGTTTCTGGAAGACCTCGGTGTTCGGCACAAGAATGTTTCCGCTGTAATGACTTTAGCACAATTCTCCGAGATATTTGCAATGGCGTTGCTGCTACCGTTATTGCTGCCTAAGATTGGTTTCCGCTGGACGCTGGTTATTGGTGTCGTAGCCTGGCCGATAAGGTATATCATCTTTGCGATTATGCGACCGACATGGCTTGTTATTTCGTCGCTGGTGATGCACGGCTTAGGCTATACGTTCTTCTTCTTCCTCGGACAGATGTATGTGGACAGGGTTGCGCCTATAGACATTCGGGCTTCAGCTCAGGCATTAATTGCGGTTGTAACGTTAGGCTTCGGCAACTTTATAGGAACACAGATTACCGGGGTTATAATGGATTTGTTTAAGAAAGATGGACAGTTTAGATGGCGCCCAATCTTTCTTGTGCCCTGTGCGCTGACGATTGCCTGTGCTGTGGCGTTTGTTCTCTTCTTCAAAGGATAATGCAGGAGATTTAAGTTGTATCAGAAAGTTTCTTTATTAACCGTTTTAGGTTTGGTGATGGTTTTAGCAGGCCATGGGTGTTGCGCAGACAACACATTGGAGCAGCCGCCGAAGGGTTTCGTAGCACTATTCAACGGCAAAGACCTTACCGGCTGGAAGGGTCTTGTCGCCGACCCGATTAAACGCTCGAAGATGAGTCCGCAGGAACTGGCTAAAGCGCAGTTGCTGGCAGATAAACGTATGGCAGAGCATTGGCAGGTAAAAGATGGCGCCCTGGTCTTTGACGGCAAGGGTGATAATCTTTGCACAGTAAAAGATTACGGCGACTTTGAGCTTTTGGTGGACTTCAAGATTGAAGCCGGCAGCGACAGCGGAATTTACCTGCGGGCCAGCCCACAGGTTCAGATATGGGATACTGCAAACTGGCCCGAAGGCTCCGGCGGTTTATACAACAACAAAAAAGCCCCAAGTAAGCCTTTAACCTGCGCGGATAACCCGATTGGACAGTGGAATACATTCAGAATCACTATGGTCGCCGAGAAGGTAACGGTTTATCTTAACGACGTTTTAGTGGTTGATGATGTGGTTATGGAGAATTATTGGGAGCCGAACAAGCCTGTTTATTCGTCTGGCCCAATAGAATTGCAGGCCCACAAGACTGTCTTATCCTTTCGAAACATATTCATTCGCCAAATTCCGCAAACCGAAACGTTATTTAACGGCAAAGACCTGACCGGATGGCAGGATAGAGCCGAGGAAAAAGGGCACTGGAAAGTTGAGAATGGAGTTTTATGCACTGAGGGTAGCCAGGGAGGATGGCTATCGACCACCGAAGAATATGAGAACTTTGAGCTTGAACTGGAATTTCGAGTTCCCCCGGGCGGCAATAGCGGGATTTTCCTGCGAGCCTCACACGAACACGAACCTAATATCCCTTACGGCGGAGCGCTGGAAATCCAGATACTCGACGATTATGCCGATAAACATTCCGACCTTAAACCTTGGCAATATACCGGCAGCCTCTATTCAATGAAGGCACCGGCCCGACGCGTTAGCAAGCGAGCAAACCAATGGCAGAAGATGGTTATCGTATGCAATGGGCCGAAGTTGCAGGTTACTTTGAATGGCGAGCGCATCGTCGATACCAATCTTAATGAGCATATGGACAAGTTAGAGTCAAATCCTGCATTGCAGCGGCGCAAAGGCTACATCGGACTGCAGAATTATGATGGAATGAGGGTGGAATTTAGAAACATAAAAATCAGCCAGCTTTAGCAGGGTATTCAGGGGTCAGGGGTCAGTTGCCAGCTGACAACTGCCTTTAGTGACTTTGTTCGGCGGCTATCATGTTGATGTTTCCAAGCTTTACACCCTTGTGGCTAAGCAGCCTTTCTGCTATTTTTTTGATTTGGCCACATCGACCCTTTAGAACAATTACCTCCATACAATCACAGCGGTCGAGATGGACATGCATCGAGCAAATTGTCTGTAGCAGGTGAGAATGTCCAAGAGCGGTTAACTTCTGCACCAGCTTTGCAGAATGATGGTTGAAAACCAGGCACACAACCGCGACCGCCTGTGCATTCGGGTCAGCTAATTTCTCTGTGCTTATCTGTCGACGCATCATATCACGGATTGCCTCAGAGCGGTTTTGGTAACCCTGCTTCGTGGCTAACTGGTCAAATGCACTGAGCAGAGTTTGATCAAGAGAGATACCTATGCGTTCGAGCTGTTCCATTTTTCCCATCCTGCTAAATAGACTTTATAATCTCAATCCTTGCTCGTTACATAAATCACCTGTTCAGCCAAAAGATTGGCTGCAAATCTTACAGGACTTAAACGCGCCTTCACCAAAGGCATTTTCTTCTCGATATTTACGTTCAATCTCCTGCAGAACTCGTCAAAATCCTTAAGAGACAGAAAATGTATATTCGGTGAATCGTGCCAACCAAATGGCAACTGTCTGGTTTGCGGAGCCTTTCCGAGAAAGAGCAGCTGTGCCCTGCATCGCCAATGGCCGAAGTTGGGAAAGCTGACTATCACTTTCCTGCCGAGACGCAGTAACTCCATAAAAACTTTCTTCGGGTTTTTTACGGTCTGCAGCGTTTGCGACAGAATCACGTAATCAAAACTTTTATAGGCATAATTTTCCAGGCCGCGTTCAATATCATATTGTACTATCGGCAGCCTGCGCCTGATGCCTTCAAGGACAAGCTCTTCAACTAACTCAATGCCTCTTCCTTTTATATTCTTATCTTTCTTCAGCCTTGCCAGCAATTCACCATCACCACATCCAATGTCCAGGACGATACTGTCAGGCTCTATCAGCGATTCTATCAGCTCGTAATCAACGCGAGCCCTCTGCGCCTGTTCGAATCGGCTCAACGTTTTCTGGTTTGCGCCATTTAGTTGCCTGCCGTGGTCTTTCGCTATGGGACTGTGCGTAGCCTTTAAGAAACCGGAGATAAAATTTCCAAGCGTTTCCGGCTCTAATAGAAATGCGTCGTGGCCATAAGGTGAGTTGATGTTACAAAAGCTCACATCTTTACCGTTGGCAATAAGACCCTTGACTATGGCTTCGGACTGCTCTGGAGTAAAAAGCCAGTCGCTTGAAAAGCTGACTATCAGAAATCTCGACTTGACCTTTTCAAATGCCTTTTTAAGTGTTCTATGTTTCCTCGCTAAGTCGAAATAATCTGCCGCCTTTGTTATATACAGATAACTGCCCGCATCGAACCTCTCCACAAAACTCTGACCCTTGTAATCCAAATAAGTTTCAACTGCAAATTCAGAATCAAAATCATAGCTGTAGGCCTGTGCACTTCGCAACTGCCGGCCGAACTTTTCACGCATGCTCTGTTCCGAAAGATATGTTATATGTCCTATCATTCGTGCAATAGCCAGACCTCTGTCGGGTACTTTGCGCCCGTAGTAATTGCCGTTGTCAAAATTCGGATCAGCAACAATTGCATTACGTCCGACCGCATCGAATGCTATCGACTGGGCTCCAAGACGGCTGGTAGTTGCAACAGCAATAGCAGAATCAACAAAATCCGGATATTCAATGGCCCAGGCCAGCACCTGCATCCCGCCGATGGAACCGCCAATTACCGCCAGGAGTTTTTTTATCCCAAGCTTTTCGAGCAGAAGCTTTTGCACCTTGACCATATCGGCTATGGTAATGATTGGAAAATCCATGCCATACGGTTTGTCCGTTTGCGGATTTATCGAAGCCGGCCCCGTAGTGCCGCTGCAGCCGCCAAGAAGGTTAGAGCAGATAACAAAGTACTTATTTGTGTCTATTGCCTTGCCGGGTCCAACCATACAGTCCCACCATCCGGGTTTTTTATCATCCCGGCTGTGGTAGCCGGCAACGTGAGCGTCACCACTTAGGGCGTGGCAAATCAAAATTGCATTGTCTTGGGCATCATTGAGCTCACCATAGGTCTCATAGGCAACATCTATCGGTGCCAGCTCTCTTCCGCTGCGAAGCTTTAGGGGTCTGTCGCTTTCGATTAGCCTTATAACGTTCGTTTTGACAATGCCAACGGTATTTTTGTCGGTAGTATCCATTTCGATGATAAAGTATAACCGGCAAAGTTGTTATGTAAAGCACTTCAATGAGCGAACCTGCATTTAACTGCCTTGTAGAAAGCTTGTTGGCCTGACAAACAGAGCCTTTTTTAGGGTTATCAGTTTTTAGTTAAATCGAATTTCTTTAGCTTTTTCGCTCCTTTGAGGTAAATTAACCGGCCGAATATAAAACCGTTGGGCCAACTGGACAAAGCAGCAGAAGCTTAAAAAAAGCAATTGAGTACAATGAACAAGCTGAACATAAAATTAATTTAGCATATACTCACCTTTATTTAGGTTTGTTCCTTAAAGAAATAAAACAACCAGAGGAGGCAAGAGAACATTTTCAGAAAGCAATAGAAGGATTTAATATAGAATTGGCTGAAGAACCTAATTCGCTTGTCGCAATTTCTGGGATGGGTGTAGCCTTGGTGCAAGTCGGGCAGTTGGAAGTAGCTACCAAGTATCTGCAGCAAGCGGTAAACATGAACTCTTATGACGTACAAAGCCACTTACTGCTTGCACGGACACTTGTAAAGCAGGAACGTTATGATGAAGCAATTGCAACCCTGAAGAACGCAGTGGAATTTATGTCAAAACTCGGAGATAAGAAGACTATCGTTGAACTCCAAAAATTTATCGGTGAAGTTAATTCTGAAAAATCAAAAGCTAACAAATAGCTCAGGTGTACAGGTTGGCATATCGCAAAGCCTGACCCATTCTCATAGCCGGCCTTGTTTTTCAAAATCCCCAACTCAAAATGCTCTGTAGAAAACATTGGCTGTCATTCTGAGGCGAAGCCGAAGAATCTCTATAATTTTGCTCTTTTATTTTGATTTTTGATTTCGCTGTTGGGCTACCATCGGCCTAGCGGGCTTAGCTTTTTGTGTCTTCATTTAACCGGAGGTATTCCAAGGTCTTTGCAAATCTTCTTGGCGAGGATGTCCCTGATTTCGTTATGCCTTGGGATTGCAGACCTTCTGTTTAATGATGAATTATGCCACCAGGAATGTCGCCCTCCTTCTCTGATAAATTCGCAGCCTTGTGAGTGAAGATATTTGAGCAGTTTCTTCCTTTTCATATAGCTATCTGCTCTTCACGAAAATCCGTTCCCAAAGCAGATATAGCGTCTTGCCGATTGAACTCCAGTGCCTCTTTCAATGTTACTTTCAAACTCTCCAGCAGATCCTCATGCGTATGCTCCTGACAGTTTACTCCGGGCACTTCCTCAATCCAGCCGACCCACCAGCCGTTATCCTGTTTTGTCACTGCCGTATAAACACTGTTCATAAGACTACCTTTTTATTTGGTATTTCAAAAATTCTTTTAATCAAACTTGTATCTTAAAACAAAACGGCTAAGAAGTCAAGAAATGCTCTAAAAATGCCGGAATATCTCAATTTCAACCTATTTAATCCGCCAGCAACCAAAAACGTGGGCGTAGACCTATCCTTGTCCCTAAGGACTACCATCGGTCTTAGATATGCCTGAAGCTTTATTTCAAAGGTTCGATTTTCCCAAGAGGTTTTTGCTCTTTGGCATTATGTAGCATCGACCGGTCAAAGGTATCAGGGGAGAATAAAGTATTCCTTGCGAAAAGGCCGATGCCTATTTTAACTTATTGGCCAGTGCTGAGCCGAGCTCTTTGGCAAGCTTGCTGGCCGTGTACTGCTCCTTATTGTCATAAGAGGCGGTGAGCAGAACATTGCCGTTGGGGTCTTTTGCGATGATGGAGACGCTTTCAATAGCCTGGTTAGAGGCCCTGCTTTTAGAGCTCGAGGAATCAGCGTTTCGCAGTGTCATAAAGGTCGAGCCGGCAATGTGGATTGTGGCTGTATCGGCATCGCATATTTCAAATTTTCGTCTGATAAATTCCTTTTCGAGGACATCTCTGAGTACTTTGCCCACATAGGGGTTCTGGCTTTGGATGGGTTCGATATGGACGCATCTGTAGGTGAGGTCCTTAAGGTGGGGTGTGCATACAATGTCGGAATGACATCCTGAAAAGGTAACTATTGCCAGAAGAATAGCTCTTCGGTAGAATCCTTTCATTTCGAGCCTCCAATAAGTGTTCGCAACAAACTATATTTTTAACAAAACTTTACAAAATGTGCAAAGGAAATTAGCAAAAGTCTCATAACGATTGAAGAAAATGATATAATTTCTTTATTTCTGGGATGTTAAGTAACTCAAACTGACCGTTTAAAAACAAAACTGTCAG
>JAFGRL010000143.1 GCA_016935195.1 Sedimentisphaerales bacterium | reverse complement strand
CAATCCGTCCTTGGAGCCTTTGCGACAGCATCTGACTGCCAAGGATGGCGGAAATGCAGATTTTGCAGGAGCAAAAATCTGCCCTGCTGTCGAAACCTCTGCCAAACACCCCGGTGCTTTCCTATCTAAATGCCGTTGTTGATGTGCGAAAGGTATCAATAGTCAGGTTTTTTTACAGTTGATAAGATTCATATGTGCTCGAATTTTATAAGGCACTGATAATTAAAAAGTAATAATTATTTGGTATGGGCTTTGCCTTAGTTTAATTGTTTTAAACTCACAGTAAACAATGCAGGAGACGGCTTATGAAAACAACAATCTTTAAAACCGCCATAATGGCGTCTGTGTTGCTGGCGGCCCCGTCAGCTCATGCTTTAGTTGCAATCGATGGATGGCAATTTGATACAAATAGCGCTGTAAATGGTGCTACTGTTAAAGCTATAACAACAAATATCGGCCATTTAAATGTTGAATCTGGTTTATCTACTGTAACTCAGGAAACGGATGCTGTTGGTAATCCATTTGTTGGGGCAAAATTCACAGAATTTGGGTCTTCATTATCGCTTACATATTCACTAGAAAATTGTATTGGAACGTGTGACGGTGGAGCTTCAGCTGTTCTTCCAACAACATACGTATTTGAATTCCAAGGGCTAGAAGGTTCGGTAACCGCTGTCGGCGGTGATGGTTCTATATCTTTTAGCTTTGATAATATTGCTGCGGGTGGATTTATAAGGTTAAAAGAACAAAACTCAGGAGAAATTCTGGCGACATTTGATTTAGCCCAGCCATCAGGTGGTTCATTAGGCAATTTTAATGGAACAGGCGGTACTGCAGGTACTTCTACAATTTTGGGTCTAACGACAACTTCAATCGCAAATTTGTTTCGTGACTCATCGGGCGTTTCATTGGTCTCTGATCTTATAAACAATCCTTTATTTATGGAGGTTGTTACAACCAATTCAGTGCCATCTAATCAAACGCCTCCCACTGTATTTGACTGCGGTTTCGATTCTGGCCATTGTGTACAATTGCAGCCAAACAGTAATGGTACAGCCAATTTATTCACAGTACCAGAGCCTGCATCATTAGCCACGATGGGCATGGGCTTATTACTGATGGGGGCTGCACGTCGCCGCAGAGCTTGAATGTAGATCTTTTAACAACATTTTGCCAATAAAGCCCCGAATTCGGGGCTTTATTCGTAGCCGCGAATTAAATTCCGTCTACTTTTGCGCCCAATCTTTGGTTAATCCGTTCCTTATCAACATACCAGGACAGCAGTTGCTCGAATGGCTTCTCCAATGAATGCAGTAACTGTTCCAGCAGCAGGTTGACAGCGGCTGGAACAGTTCAGGTAACGAATCATCCATGCGGCCAGTGCTACGGCGATGTCTAGCCCTAAGCGAGGAGTTGCTTTACGGGATTGGTCGTGCTGGTGTACTCAAGTCTATCCCCAGCCAATCGCGTAAAAATCCTTTAATTTTGCGGCGCGACACCCGTAGCGATAACGCGAGACAGACCAAAAAACTGAGCCTGTGTTTCATGGCCGCAGTGGCAAGTCGCCGCTAGGTATTCATGCCGGATGTGCTAGACCTGCAATCTCGGGACTTCCACGCTGCCGACTTCGAGTTCCAGTTCATAGTGGGCCTCTCTTAGCCGATAGTCGCTACCCTCGGCAAAGGTCTGGCCGCAAACCGCGCAGCCAGCCGGCTGATGCGAAACGGTCCGCATGACTGTCAACGTCTAATTGCGGCTATGGCCTTGGCTGCTCATTTGGCGTCCGGCATTCTTGGTGGAGTCGGCATCACCGCTGACCAACGGTAATCGTTCCTCCGAATCTAGGCCTGGCGTATTTCACTCTGTAGGTCTCTTTTTTTCCTCTATCGGTGCTTCTTTTTACGGACTGACGTCGCTGGGATTACTCGCCTTCCACGGTTCTCTTGATGAAGGTGGGCGCGAGCTTGTGTCAGGACTTTGTTTTAGCCGTTCCCACGTCTCTTTACAGGTCAGTCAATAACTGTTTACTTAATGAGCGCAACTGACCCTCAGGCAAATCATACATATAATCCGTATACATTTCACTAAGGTCTTGGTCGCTCAAGTTCATGTCCAACAACTTTGCATTTTGGGCTTAAATGGCTACTTTTTTGACAAACGTCGGGGCTAAACGATTACTTTTTGTAGTGTACAGAGTTCCAATTGATAAAATCTACAGGATTATTATTCAGCATTTAAGCACCTCTTAATTTGTATTGGTTCTAATTGTCCTCGACCAGTAAGTGCAACAAGACAGTTCCGAAGTTTTACATTCTTTTTAAAATTTAAACTTATGTGATTCATATAGAACTTGTATTAACTTTCTTGTTTGAGGAAAAAACCATGTTTGATGATTATTTTGAAATTTTCTTAGCAGATACTCCCGAAGGGAAAGAGGAGCATTATAAAATCAGGTATCAAGTTTATTGTGAAGAAATGGGGTTTGAAGATAAGATCAAATTTCCTCAGAAACTAGAATATGACGATGTGGACAAATACTCTATACACTTCATTGTAAGAAACAAGATTACTAAAAGATGGGTTGCCGCAATGAGATTGATCCCTGGACAGGGGAAAAAGCTTCCAATAGAAAGTTTATATTCAATCAACGATGAAATTGATTTGTTTTCAACTGTTGAGTTATCAAGACTCTGTGTAGTTAAGGATGTTAGAAGACGTTCTACTGACTTTGATCCGCCTCATGGCATTACGCATGAAAAAGGTGATGATCAAAACGAATCGAATGTCAAATCAATTCATGGTCAACGACGGCTAAATCGATGTATTATTTGGGGATTATTTCGTGCCGCTACCATTTATAGTGCTGAAAACAATATAGAAAACTGGGTATCTGTAACAACAAAAGCTTTGGCAAAAGTTATAAGCAGCGAAGGCTTTAACTTGACTCAGATTGGAGATGCTTGTAATCATAAAGGAATAAGGTATCCCTATAAAGCCAACGTAAAAGAAATACTTTCCAACCCTATATGGATGAATTATCAGGCAGGTTTTGATTTGTATTCAAATTTGGAAAAGGCCACACAAATAATGTCGGCAGCATAAGTGTTACTCGGACAGGTTCTTAGATAGTGTCTGAACGAAAAAGCCACAAGCCCTGATATGTAAGGGATGCAGCGTTTTATTGAGATCGAAGATTTTTTATCCGCCCTTATCCATTTTACGAAGAAGTGATGT
>JAFGRL010000142.1 GCA_016935195.1 Sedimentisphaerales bacterium | reverse complement strand
GATCTGATTATCGAAACCGGCATCGCCCACGGGGGGTCCATTATCATGAGCGCCTCGATGATGGCACTCATTGACATGGCCGAGGCCATTGAAGCGGGAGAGAAATCGATGAATCCCGGAGAGTCAAAAAGAAAAGTCCTGGGAATTGACATAGAAATCCGCCCCCATAACCGCGCCGCAATTGAGGCCCATCCGATGTTCAGCCGTATCCGAATGATCGAGGGATCGTCCATTGCGCCTGAGGTGATTGAACAGGTTCAAGACTTCGCAAAGGATTACAAACGCGTTTTTGTCTGCCTTGACTCGATGCACACGCACGACCATGTCCTGGCCGAACTCGAAGCCTACGCCCCGCTTGTTTCACCGGGAAGCTACTGCGCGGTGTTCGATACGCTTATCGAGGATATGCCGAAGGATATGTTTGACGACCGCCCTTGGGGTCCCGGGAACAACCCCAAAACTGCCACCCATGAGTACCTGCGCCGCCTGAAGGAAGAAAGCGTCAAGGCCGCCGATGGTGAACCTCTCCATTTCGATGTAGACAAGATGATCGAAAGCAAGCTCTTAATCACCGTCGCGCCCGATGGGTATTTGAGAAGGAAGCGACAAAAGGAGATGGAAGGTTAGGGTTACACCGCAACTAAAGATGTCTATTATAAAACAAAATATCATTGCCAATTTTGGAGGCAAGGCATGGCAGGCTTTGATGTCTCTGGCTTTTGTACCCCTGTATATTAAGTTCATGGGCATCGAGTCATATGGTTTGGTGGGCATCTTTGCATCTTTGCTGGCCCTTTTCGGCCTGCTTGATATGGGACTTAGCACCACATTGAATCGTGAGATGGCAATGCTTTCAGTAATGCCGCAAAAAGTCCAAGAGATGCGTGATCTCGTTCGCACACTTGAGATACCATACTGGGGTGTAGCTTTCATTATCGGCTTTGCTATGGTAGGCCTTTCGGGGCCGATTGCCACTTACTGGCTAAAAGCAGATAACCTTACACCTGCAACAGTGAAACAGGCTTTAATGATAATGGGTTGCGTTGTAGCTTTTCGGTGGCCAATCAGTCTTTATACGGGCGGTTTGATGGGTCTTCAGAAGCAGGTTTTGTTAAACGGTATTAATGCCTTTGCCGCTACTCTCAGGGGGGTAGGCGCTGTCATGGTCCTCTGGTTCGTTTCCCCCACGATACAGGCTTTTTTTGTCTGGCAGATTTTCGCGAGCATTGTCCATACCTCTTTAACCGCGAGGTTTTTATGGCACAGCTTGCCAAAAAGCAGCCATCGTTCTCATTTTCAGAAAGAAATTCTCTTTCGTATTTGGCGTTTTGCAGCAGGAATGACCGGTATTTTTGTTACATCCATTATCCTTACCCAGACCGATAAGATTGTATTGAGCAAGATATTGTCCCTCGAAATGTTTGGGTACTACACCCTTGCCACTGTTGCGGCAAATTCCCTGTATTATTTTATCGGCCCTGTATTCTCTGCTATATTCCCCCGATTCTCTCAACTGGTAAGTCAACATGATCAAATCGGATTAAAGGAGTTGTACCACAAAAGCTGTCAATTTATGTCAGTAATGATTTTGCCTACCGCGATAGTGGTTTCACTCTTTGCTTCAGAAATCCTGCTTCTCTGGACTGGTGATTCTGTAACCGTTGAAAACACGCATAGCATAGTCAGTGTCCTGATCATCGGGACCGCTCTTAACGGATTGATGAATATTCCCGGTGGCTTCCAATTAGCCCATGCATGGACAACGCTTGGATTGTATACGAATATAGTTGCATCCATTGTACTGGTGCCGTTGATCTACTTTCTTACCCAGCAATATGGTATAGTCGGGGCAGCAAGTGCTTGGGTTATCCTCAACACTGGATACATGTTGATATGCATACAGATTATGCATTCACGTTTACTTAAGGGTGAACAATGGCGATGGTATCTTAAGGATGTTGCCGTGCCTTTGTTATCAGCCCTAATAATCGCTACCTTATGGCGCCTGCTTATTCCGAGTGAAATGTCAAAAATTGCCATGTTTATTTGCTTGGCCGGTGTTTCAACTACTACTCTGGTTGGAACGGCTTTGGCGACCGCTGTTACTCGCCAGTGGATTAATCAAAAAGTTGTCATGTTAAAAGTGTCCTATGGAAGATAATTGCTGTAGCTGAACAAGCACATGCCCGAGGTAAGTATAGAGAGATACCAGACCGCAGTGATGCGTTGAAGCCAACAGGAAATCCTCATTCTTGAGGGCGTGGAGTTTCATGCCTATAATAACAAAATAACAACAAAATGATGCTAACAATACTATTGCCAACACAAAATAGATCTTCCTTTTTGCGGAGGGCTCTTAAATTTTATGAAGAAGAGGGACTTCTTTATAAAATTTATGTAATAGACTCTAGCCACCCAAGTTGCAAAAGTGAAGTAAGAAAAATTGTGAAATCATCAAACTTGAATATAGAACTTCTCGATTATGAATTTGGCGTCAGTGTACATGACAAAGAATTAAAATCATTAAATTTGGTTGAGTCAGAATACGTCCTTATGATAGGGGATGACGATTTTATTTTTCCCAATACAATTGTTCGATGCGTAGAATTTTTAAATAACAATAAAGATTACACGGCGGCTCATGGTAGGAGTTATCTTTTCGCAGTCGAAAATGCAGCAACTTACGGACGAATTAAATCTATAGAAGTATACCCGCAAGCAGCATCGGTGATCAATTCGTCAGAACAGCGGTTTAAAGCTCATATGAGGAATTGGACAACGACCGCATATTCAGTCCAAAGAACAAAAAACATGAGAGAGATTATTGCTGTGCATAGGCTATTTGGTGATGATATAAGATTCATGGAATTACACTGGTATGCCACGAACGTAATTCGCGGGAAAGTGGCGAAGTTAGACAGGGCCTATATGTTTCGACAAGTGTCGCTTCGGAAAGAATGGGATGCTGACGCAGTTTCGATTTGGTCAGAAACGCCAGAGTTTTCTGAGAAGAAAAAAATACTGATAAAGGAGTTGTCAAACGACTTAACAATAGGGAATTCGCGAACACTGGAGCATAATCGTAAGATATGTGCTTCAGAGCTGACAAGATGGATTAAAGATCGACGACCTTTACGACCTTTTACATTAAAAAATATCCTTAATCACTCAGTATATTATTATTTGAATAAAATAAATGAAAAAATGAGGATGGTTCGGAATAAAAAAATTGTGGCAGATAAACTGGCAATAGAGAAAGTCAGGGTCTTTGTAGGGCGGACAGATTCTGTTACTTAAATATTATGCATAGCACACAGAGCCGTTGGGCGAGGAGACATCAGTATACTTGGCGCATGGCACAAGAACGCTGACTGGAAAGGTTTGCATAATTCGCAAACCGATAATTTTGCTCTCCGGCCAGTGATTTTTAGCATATTGTTCTCATTCCTGACCGATTCG
>JAFGRL010000141.1 GCA_016935195.1 Sedimentisphaerales bacterium | reverse complement strand
TTAAACAAAAGCACAAATACACAAAAACACAAAAATATTTTTAGAAATCCATATAACATTATATATACCAAGTAGTTACGATGATTTATGGAGATTCCTCTTTAATTGTCCGTAGTTCACTATATGGTGAACTATTGCGTATTTTACCAGATATGCAAACATTTGTCAAGAGAATTTTTTGAATTTTACAAAAAATTCCACAGACTGACACAGACTATTAACTGACAGACACGAAAGTTTTAGACGCTGATTTCGCAGAAAACGCAGATTTTTAACAACAAATTACACCAATTACACTAAGTTGTTTAGCCACCGAGGGCA
This sequence comes from Sedimentisphaerales bacterium, assembly GCA_016935195.1. Taxonomy (GTDB): domain Bacteria; phylum Planctomycetota; class Phycisphaerae; order Sedimentisphaerales; family Anaerobacaceae; genus JAFGRL01. The sequence continues at coordinate 3,755 of JAFGRL010000141.1, read as the reverse complement.
CAGAGACCACAGAGTCGCTTTGGCAGGTTCAATTGGACGAACCTTGTTTGTTCTTCGTTTCAAATGTCTCTACAAGCAAGCTTGCTCGACCTTTTCGACTCGAACACAGCCGCTTTGCGACTTTCGCCAAAGTTATACTTTTCAAGCTCTCGTTACGTTAGACGAGCTTATTCAAGACTTTCGGCCTCGTCCACTGTTGCTATCGCAACCTATGCCAAAACCTGAACACGAATTCCGTCTTCGCTGCTCGTCTCCATAAAGTTACGCCGAAGCAAGCGCTTCGCCGAGACGAGTAACACGAAAAAGATAGCCACATCCGTCTTCGCCCTGCGGGCTACGCCGAGACAAGAAGGCACAAAAATTTAACGAAAGGAGAAAACAACTACCTGTCAATGACAGGTAGTGTTAAAAGGTACGAAGAATTTAGACAGTATCCCGATACCAGCCAGAGGCTGGTAAAAATCGGGACTAATATAGTGCTTCAATGATTGGGAGATTAGAAGCTAATTTTTTGACACTGATTTTACTCGTATTGCGTCGCGCGTACCGCGTATTGTGTTTCTATAAATCACTGATGACGCGGATTATTTCTTTTTCGCAGGGCGGTTGCACCGAGGCCGAGTAAAAGAATAATTCTTAATCTTTTATAGGCCGCAGGGGATATATGTATTATGCCGTATATTATGAGTCCGAAATCCAGTGGAAGATCTCGGACTCCTGAATACCTTACAATACCGCATAGCCACATCATAAACGCCTCTTATCGTATCCACTTACGTTTTTGCCGGAGGCTGTGGTTATCCCCGCGAATAGTGGGGTTTTTCGGCTGCCTCAAAAGGTGTTTCAACATTTGAAACCTCCTTTCTAAAAGCAGCTTCGTGCTTTTGTATATGTTAACAATTGAATGAAAATAAATCAAGACAAATTAGAAGATAAAACAGGAAAAGACTTAGCCAATTTAGAGTTTTATTCTCAACGAAACCGCACCGAGGCCGTATCTTGTCTATCTCATTCTTTCAGGGTCCACCTAAAGATTGTGATAATTCATAGGCGATTTCTAAATCTGAAACTCCATCAGTTTTCATCTGCAAATATTCAGAAAGCAATTTTTGGCTTTCTATTACTGATTGAGTCACATATTCACTGCAACCACACCCACACAAGTTGCAGAATATATCGCGAATATCTGCGGGGGTTTTGCCATATCTCCTCAAAACTTCAATGGTTTTCGGCTGGTTGGAGATTTTTAATAGCATCTCATCTGTATTATTACCTTGCTCAAGTAATTCTTCCCATGTAGTTGGTAGTTTTGATGGACTTTTGGCAAACCTTGACCGCTTCACGAAATGACTGTAATCAAGGTTATGTGTGTATGGACTAAGTTTTCGCCAGATGTTCCACATAATTCTTTCTGAAATAACTGCCCATGTCAATAAAGCCAAAATAATACCAATACAGCCTTTCCATCCTAAGAAAACAAATGTTAATATAATAAAAACGACCATTCCAAAACTGCCGAAAGCTTCTATTTGTGGGCTTTTCGTTCCTCTGGTATGGTGACCGAAACTTGATATGAAGTAAAATAGAGCCGCAATAATGAAGAATACCCACCACATTACTGTTGACAAAAAATCCATAAAGTAACTTCCTATTTAGGTCTCTTGCTGTTTTTTATACACTCCGTACAAAGCGGGAATAGAAAGAGAAAAAAATAAGGTTAGTCCATATTCGTTTCTTTCTTTATCAGTAGGTTCAAAATCAATGAATGTATCTCCGCACCCATAGAGAGGGTCAGCATCCTCAGTGTGAGTTCCATAAGATGACCAAGCTCCTAAACTTAATAATGCAACCAATCCCCAAACAGTTAAATAATTGAACCATTTTGGTTGATTGTTAGTTTCCATGTGACGACCAGCATAGAAAGCACCGATTACAATTACTGCTTTTCCAAGATAACCCAGAACACCATAAAGAATATTTGAATAGTCCATAATAAGTAAGCCTCTAATCTTCTATCGGCAGTAAACATTTTGAGCTTAATCAGAAGTCAAAATATCGGCTTGGCCGTCAAATAAAAACCGTGTAAAATAGGGTAAAAGTTAAGATTTATCGGGACGGCAGGTTATACACCTGCTGTTGTTCAGACCGAGCCGAAAAAGGACAGGTGAAAAATGGCAAACAGGACAAGACACGCAGCTTACAAGCTCATAGTGGAGCTTAGTAAATTGCAGGACCAGGTCGACTCGGAAGTTTGGGCGGAAATATGCAAATATAAGAAACGACTGAAAGCAAAGGGGTACTGTATAAATACAAAAAGGTCTGAAGAGCCGGACTACAACGAAATGGCAGAACATATTCGGAAAGAAGCAGAGAGCAAGATTGCAAACAGGAGAAAATACGCACTTTATGGCAATATGAAACCTGAGGAATTGGAGAGGGCTTGGCAGACTATACCGGAGCTACGAATTGAATTTGAAAATAACTTTCAGTGGTTTGTAAAACGCATACAAGAAACCTTCCCTGAAAGTCCGGCTAACTGGATTGTAAACGATTTGCACTTGCGCAGTTTGTCTGACGAACACCATGAGAAAATGATTAGAGATTATGAGCTTAAGCAGGTAAGACAGTCTATAGGCGAGGCGGGGGACGATATGAAAGTAAAATCAGGAACTATGAAACTGAAGATTGAGGCAATGTGTGACCAAGTTTTTATTTGCTATAGCCGCAAAGACAAACGACGGCTCGATGACCTGCAAACGCATCTTAAGCCGTATGTGCGAAACGGAACAGTAACAGCATGGTCTGACCAACAAATCTCTCCAGGTTCAAAGTGGCTTCAAGAAATCAAAGAAGCTTTGGCTTGTACAAAGGTGGCGGTATTGCTGGTTACTCCGGATTTTTTGGCCTCTGATTTTATTCATGAGAACGAATTGTGCCCGATTTTAAAAGAGGCTGAAAAGGGCAAGGTAACTATTATATGGATTCCCATTCGATCTTGTGCATACAAAGAGACACCACTGAAAGATTACCAGGCGGCTGTCGAACCTGACAAACCTTTGGCGAATATGAAAGCGGAACGCGATAATGCCTGGGTCAATATCTGCGAGAAAATTAAAAAGGCTGTTAGTCGTTAGCAAATTGAACTACAATTTGAAAACACGGGCAAGATGCCCGTGCCACAAAATAGAAAACACCTGCGGCACGGGTCCGCAGGCTAAACAAGTCGCCGTTCCGTCTTCACTTCGTTTCGCCGAGACAGGCCCGTCTTCGCTGCGCTACGCCGAGGTAAACCGGCGACTGCTAAACAAACCCCACTCGGCAGGCCGAGGGGCTAAGTAAATATCCTGTCAATCCTGTTATCCTGTCAAAATAATGTTATCTTGTCTGCGTGGTTGTCCCATCTAAAGGGTTTTTTCGGTGAAAATTGGGGGATTTTGTCGGCGGTTCGGGAGGTGTTCCTCAATTATATTGCTGTTATTCGGGCATTTATGCAATAATGGCGCCGTTTTCAGCGTTTATAAGGGTAGATTTTATTAACGTAATACCAGTGTAACTTTTTTTAAGGAGAAGTAAGATGTCAATGAAGGCAAAATGTCTGATTGGAGCCGGCGTGGCTGTGCTGATGGTGTCTCTGGTTTCTTTTGTTTTGGCGGCGGAAGGTGACGCTCAGCCGGCACAACCGCAGCAAGTACAACCAGCGGCTCCGGCAAGGACTCCAGCAGAGGCTCCGAGAGCGCGAAGAGCCGACAGGCCCG
>JAFGRL010000140.1 GCA_016935195.1 Sedimentisphaerales bacterium | reverse complement strand
TCCCTTGATAAGCCCGAGCATATCAGAGCCGGTGATTTCAATGATTTTGCCCAGGACTCGGCAGACAGATTAACAATTCTTAATGATTTAGCGACTGTCTATGACCAACGCAAAAAGCTGCGCAATGAGATAGACCGGCTCTACTCACAATTGCAGGATACCGAACAGAAGCTGGTCGATGCCGGGCTCGACACCGAACAGTTAAAGATCAGCAGAGACAAATGGTATAAGCTTGAAGAGAAAGAACAATCCGATGCCCTCCTGGAGTTCCTCGGCAGCGAAAATGATCTGGATTTACTGAAAGCTTACGTCAATTCGTATGCTCAGTGGGCGGAGCTTACCGAGGAGTTGACTGAGCCGTTGACAGGCATAAATGCACAGTATCAATCCGCTAAAAAAACGCTCGATGAGCTGAACCTCAGCAGAGAGCAGGTGGAGTTTGTGCTGGAGATTGATCCAAAATCTACTAAGGCGTCAATGGCAATAGAGCAGCTAAAGGCTGATTTTCCAATGAGAGCAGCACAGATAGATAAGGTCGTCGCAGCCTTTGACGAGTATCGTCCCTACCGGGGCAGGCTTGACGACTCGAAAGACCTGCAGAGGATGCTCAAAGGCGCCGGAATATTGGAGTTCAGGATATTGCCGACCATCGGAGCTGACGATTTGAGTGCTGAGCAGATTCAACAATATGTTGAGCTGCTAAGGACAAAAGGGCCCAAATATGCCTCGGACAATAAATATAAATGGTTGGAAGCAGAGGATGGAGAAAGTTTCAAAGCCGCTGATGAACAGCAGCGTCCGGCCATTGTGGGGCAATTTGGCCAGAAGTATTATGTGCTTACAAGCAATAAGGCCGATGAAATTATGCTCCAGAGCACCGAGAGAAAATGGAAACTCACCAATGCCAGACCTACACAGGACCAGCAGGGCCGAAGGGCCATAGGTTTTGCCTTTGATGAGATAGGAGCACGGATATTCGGAAAGATTACCGGCAACAATATAGGCAGGCCGCTTTGCATCCTTCTCGATGACCTGACAATTTCGGCACCGAATATTCAGTCGAGGATAACTTCACAGGGCATAATTACAGGCACTTTCTCACAGACCGAACAGCTTGATATGGTCAACAAGCTCAACGCCGGCTCACTTCCCGCCCGGCTGATAGAGCAGCCGATATCGGTCAAAACCATAGGCCCGTCCATCGGCGCCGACAATCGGGACAAGGGTATAAAGGCCGGCCTGATAGGATTAGTGCTCGTTATATTATGTATGGCCGTTTACTACACTCTGGCTGGGGCAATAGCAGATTTGGCGCTGCTTATGAACCTGCTGTTTGTACTGGCGGTAATGGCTCTTGTCAGGGCAACTTTTACACTGCCGGGAATAGCAGGCCTTATCCTAACTATAGGAATGAGTGTCGATGCAAACGTCTTGATTTTTGAAAGAATAAGGGAAGAACAACAAAAGGGTTCGTCTCTTAGAGTGGCTATAAGAAACGGATATCAAAAGGCCTTTAGAACAATCTTAGATGCCAACCTGACAACTTTTATAACTGCTGCTATCCTTCTGTGGGTAGCTTCCGAAGAGGTCAAGGGTTTCGCCATAGTGCTTATGTTAGGCATCGTATCAAGTATGTTCACGGCTTTGTTTGTGACCCGGGTAATTTTTGATTTGCTGCTGTCAAAGAAACTTATAAAAGAGCATCTGGTTATGCTTCGTATCATACATAGGCCGAATATTAACTGGATGGCATTGAGGCCGATTTTTCTTACCATCTCTGCTGTACTTATTGCAGTCGGCCTAACCGTCTTTTTCACAAGAGATGAGGCGGCCAACAGCAAATATGATATTGAATTTACCGGCGGGACATCAGTACAAATCAATTTGAAAGAGAACGTCAATCTTACCAGAGAAGACGTTGAAAAAAGAATTCGCTCCACGGCAGAGCAGCTTGGCAATCCAGCCCTTCAGGCTGCTAACGTTTACAGCGTCGGAAAATCAGGCAGGCAATATGAAATTAACACAACAGAAACCAATAAGCTCGCCGCCGTGGTTACCTTCAGGAACAATCCGCAAACGACTGATACAATATTATCTGCAATCGGCGACAGACTAAGCAATTTAACGGTAACCTCAGAAAACAATCCTCATTCGTTCAGAATAACCACAAGCCAGACCAGCAAGTCGCTGGTCCGGGAAGTGTTGGAGAAGGCGTTCCCTGGCGCCGGGGTTTCAGAGCCTGATATCGAAGAGGTAGTAAATAAGGTGGTGCTTCAGGCATTTGAAGATAATCTGGAAATCCGGCAGAACCTGCAGCCTGCAATTACATCCGCCGAGAAAATTACTCATCAGCTTATTGACTCGCAGCCTGAGCTTGCGGACTTCCTTGGCGGTGTCAAAATCAGTTGCGAGGTTAGAAAGCCGGCCACGATTGAGGAAATTAAAGCAAGAGTAGCTGATATGCGGTTCAAGCCCGATGTTCGAGAACTTGACTGGTACCAGTACAAAATACTTGGCCCTGACCTCAAAGCAGTCGAACCGGAAAGGGCGATAAATTCATTTGTCTATGTCAGTTCACAGCCCGAGGCAACCTTTAGCCAGCTTAGCGACGAAGATTGGGAAAGATTTGTAAACAATGAAAGAACAAAAGTCCTGGCTGCAGCAGAACTTGAGGCATCGCTGCCGAGGGTAAAACAGATAAACCCGTCGGTGGGAGCCGAGGCAAAGACACGTGCTCTAATCGCCATTGTTCTATCGCTGTTTGCTATAGTAAGTTATATATGGGTCAGATTCGGCAATATCCGTTACGGTGTTGCTGCAATCATTGCTCTGGTGCACGACGTATGTATAACCCTTGGCGCGGTGGTTACGTGCACCTATTTGGCACAAACGGTAATTGGAGAGAAACTGTTGATAGAGGATTTCAAAATCAACCTTGCGATGATAGCGGCTTTTTTGACCCTTATTGGTTACTCTCTCAATGATACGATTGTCGTTTTCGACCGTATACGTGAGAACCGGAAAAAGGCCCTGTTAAATCCAAGGATTGTTACCGACAGTATTAACCAAACCATCTCCCGGACATTACTGACGTCGTTTACTACTTTTATAGTAGTTCTGATAATGTACATATTTGGCGGCTCGGGACTAAGAGGCTTTACCTTTGCGATAGGTTTTGGAATCATCGTGGGTACTTATTCATCTATTGCCATTGCGGCCCCTACCTTATTGTTCGGGGCCCAAACTGCACAGCCAAATCGCGTTAAGTGAGTAACTTTGCGGACGAATATTTTCCGATGCCAAAAGACCTTAAATTTGGGATGGCATTAGGCCTTATTATAATGGCGGCTCTTTTAATTTGGCTGTCAACTCGGCCGGCCCTTAGTCCGGACTCAAGGATGCTGCAGGCCCATTTGGAGCGTTTAAGGCAGGATAAAAACGCACCTGAAATGTCTCAGCAGGCCCATACACCAAAGGACCAGAGTCCGCAGTCGATTCAAAATCAATTCCACAGCCCTACTTTAGGCCTGCAGGATTCTAATTCGGCAACTGCAGGCACATCTGTAAATATTCAGCCGAGTAAAAGGGAAAATGTTGTTGACTCGGGGCAGTTAGAAAAGATAAAGACCACCAGGTTCCACATAGTACGCAGGGGAGAGACCCTTTCCGGAATTTCCAGTATGTATTATGGCTCGGCAAGTCGCTGGCCCGAGTTGCTAACAGCCAACCGTTTTTTGAAGGACCCAAATAAAATAAGAGCCGGGATGAAATTAGCAATACCAAAGTAGGCAAATACTTATTCGGGCAAAGATTGCCTTGAAGTCAAATCCGGCTTTATATAGTGCAGTAACTTTAGTCCGGATTATTTGGAATCCAGAAGTCTTGTTGCTTCAGCATCAACAAGCCATGTTACTTTTTCGAGAACCGGCCAAAGGATATGGATGGGGTACTTAACTTCGTCCGGTTCGGCAGTAAAAACCCGTTTGAGGATATCAGCCTTATCCCCGCCGCATACAAGCACTGCCAGATGAGAGGCTGCCCGAAGGACAGGGTATGTTAGGGTTATCCTGTTGAGTTTCTCATCCAACACATAGACAACACAGGCTAAACTTTCCGTGGCAAAAGGGGCGTAGCTATTGGGCAGCAGCGAGCCTGTGTGCCCGTCTTTACCCATGCCCAGGACAATTAAATCAAACTGGGGAATCTGGTCTTCTTTTATGCAGAACACACTGCGGATAGTTTCTTCATAATGCTGGGATGATATTCTTGAATCTCTGTGTTCGGTCGGGATACGGTGTATATTCTCACCGGGGATGGGAATTTTGTTTAGAAAGGTGTCAGCTGCCAGCCTGTAATTGCTCGATTGAGAATCCGGGGGTACACAGCGCTCGTCGACCCAGAAAAGGTGGATTCTATCCCAGGATAACTCCTTAGCACTGGGTGTTTCGCCAAGCAGCTCAAACAACCGTCTGGGAGTTCGGCCGCCGGATATAGCCGTGTAGAATTTTCCTTTGGACTGTATTGCCTTTTCGGCGTCATCTACGAAAACCTCAAGAGCGCGCAATGCCAGAGTTTCCGAATCGCACGCTACCTCGATATTGGGCTTGTATTTTGCCGCAGCCTGCATAATGATACTGTTATTAAGCTTATTGGTCTGAAACCAAAGACCATATTGTAATACAGCTTCTGCTGCAAATCCCTGGAATAAATACGAGCGATATAGCTTGCTTCTCATTCATAACAATGCCCCCTTTCAGCACCTAAAGCCAACTTTTACATTTTCCACTGGAAAAGATGATTTATCCAGAGAAATTTTGAAAAAAAAATAAGTATTTTGTGCCGGTTTATTAGGGCCACCTAACTCCGGTCTTAAAAAATACTTGCGTTGGCAGTAAAGCCGATATTATAATTCAGCCGATGGTAGGTAAGACGGTATCATATTTATATCTTTGGAGGCTTGTACTATGTTACTTTGGATTTTCAGAGCTATTTTTTTAATTATTATTGCGGCTGTTTTGATTTCTTATTTGAGTATGCCCTATATTGCCGGTGAGGCCGGAAGGGCTAACTTTTATGCAATACTCTGGACCACGCTCGTTCTTGCTCTGGCAGCTTTTCTTTTGGATGTCGTGCCGCGAAAAAAGTCCTTGGCGGCATTAGCGGGGGTGTTTTTCGGTCTGCTGGTTGGGATGTTTGTAAGCTGGGCACTGTCACCTGTAGTCAGTATGGTTAATGATATCTACAATTTACAGCTTAGCGACACGGCAGTTATGGCAATCAGATGGGTAATGGGTATATGTATATGTTACCTGACGATTATCATAGTTATGCGAACCAAAGATGATGTGCGTTTTGTAATTCCCTATGTTGAATTTGCAAAGCACACCAAAGGGGCTCGCCCATTAGTCATAGATACTTCCGCCATAATCGACGGGCGAATCGCAGATTTGTGTCAGAGTAAACTATTTGATGCACCTCTGGTTGTGCCTCGATTTGTCCTTGCCGAACTGCATCTCATATCGGATTCCGCCGACAAGCTCAAGCGTAACCGCGGCAGGCGTGGTCTCGATATCCTAAACAAAATGCAGACGAACCCGGCTATTGATGTGGAAATTGACGACTCCACCACTGCCCAGGTCGAACAAGCAAAAGGCGTAGATCAAAAACTAATATTTTTTACCAAAAACTGCAACGGCCGGCTCGCAACCACTGACTACAATCTCACAAAAGTGGCACAGGTACGCGAAGTTGATGTAGTCAATATAAACGACCTTGCAAACTCACTCAAAGCGATTATTCTGCCCGGTGAGACGATGGAAGTGAAGATCATAAAGGCGGGAGAAGAACCCGAGCAGGGAATAGGTTACTTGCCAGATGGGACTATGGTTGTTGTAGAAGGTGCCCGGGATAAGATAAGCAGGGATGTGAACCTTAGTGTAACGAGTTCTCTGCAAACCTCGGCCGGAAAGATGATATTTGGTAAGTTTGAAGGTTTTGTGCAGGAGAGAAATAACCGCAGCTATCAGCCGCAAAACAGAAAACATAACAGCTAAAGTAATGAAACCAAAGAAGAAATCAAAAGGTGATTTGGAAATCCTTGTAGCTTGTGTGTGATTCGATATTTTCGATATGCGTTTGGCTTATGTAGCCGATGAAAGAACTCTGTATATCTTTTATACAATTATCGATATCCTCTTGTCGGCCTTGAGCGACCATTTCAACCGACCCGTCAGGCATATTTCTGACCTGACCGGTTAGACCATAGCGGTTAGCCACATTCAAAACAGTGAACCGAAAGCCAACACCCTGGACCCGACCGGAAAATACAATATGTTTGGCAGTTTTACTCATCTGGCAGAGAAAAATTTTCTTTGTATCAACGTTGCATCCTTTAGAGTTAAATTTTAACCTGAGCTGAGACGTCTTGCAATCAAATCATTCACACAATCAACCATTTTGATATTAACCGGTATGCTGTTGACACAGCGGTTTTATTAACATTATAATGAATCTGGTCATATTGTCGAAATAATCACTGTCAGAAAGAAGGTATGCAGTTATGGATACGGATAAGGACAGTTTAGTTCAGCGTTATAAATGGCACATTTTAATTGTAGGTATTGTCTTTGTTGGAATTGTTTCACTATCTATTTTCACAAATGCCTTTAAAACATCGGCAGCTAATTTGATAATGCAGCTTGTCTGGTTCTTTGCCGCATCGGTTCTTCTGGTCGCAGCGATTATGACTTTGACAAAGATTTTCAGAATATCCGCTGTGCTTGAAGATAACGGTGCCAAACTGGAAAAGATTGCAGAAGCCTTAGAGAAGAATCGCTCTGTTTTAACGAAGATTAACCAGAGCACGCGCTTGAGTGAAGCAGCTAAAACAATCGTATTTCGTGATGCAGACAGACAGTCTCTGCGTGAGATAGTATTTGATAAACTTCAGCAGCACGACTTTAAGGAAACCTACGAGATAGTTGATGAGATTGCCAGCCATCCGGCATATAAACAGCTTGCTGAGCAACTGCGTTTGCAAACAAAAAAGTTTCAGGACGCTACCGACCAGGAAAGGACCGGCCAGGTCATAGAGCACATCGAGAAGCTGCTGGATAACTATGCCTGGGCCAGAGCAAGCGTGCAAATCGAAAGGCTCATCAAAAATGCGCCGAATAACGCCAAAGCAAAGTCGTTAAGGCAAAAGCTCTTCGATAAGAAACAGCAGCGGAAAAAAGTGCTGCTCGAGGTCTGGGATGATGCCGTAAAACGCCATGACATCGATCGAAACCTCGAGATATTAAGAGAGCTGGATATGTATCTGACAGCCAACGAAGGTCTGGCCCTGCAGGAAGCGGCCAGGGACGTGTTTATAACAAAACTTCATAACCTGGGTGTGCAGTTTTCACTCGCTGTCTCTGGCCAACAGTGGGCACAGGCCCTGGAAACCGGCCGGCAAATTATTCGCGATTTCCCAAACAGTAAAATGGCTGAGGAAATCCGCGGAAAATGGGAAATTCTAAAACAGAAAGTTTAAGAACCTTTAATGCTCTATTGAAAACGGCTGAAACTGTCATTGCCAGCGACCTGTCCTCCGAAGTTTTAACGAAGGAGGAAGCTAAGCAATCTAAAAGTTCCGATCGGCAAATCTATTTATCTTACTGTCAATAATTCACTTACGAAGACCGAGGGGATAAAAATAAACGTTTTGTTCGTCGTTTTATACTTTTGACGCAGGCATCAAGTAACAGATAGCCCGGATAATACCAGCAAAACCGGACATCAGCAAGTAGTTTCTAGGTAGCCAGATACCCAACCTGTCCTGTAGATACAAAACCCGAGCCACGAATCACAAATTACGCCCCTCGAAGTTCTCTCACTTTCCATCCTTAAATCCTTCTCCTTGGAAATTTCCAAATACGATTCTTTATTGGGCAATAGTTTTATAATCCTCAATAAAAGCATCCAGACCGTTATTTGTAAGTGGGTGTTCACACATGGCTTCAAAAATATCAAAGGGGACCGCCACGGTATGAGCACCAGCGATGATAGAGTCGATTACCTGCTCTACATCCTTTATGCTGCAAGCAGCAATATCTGTGTTTTTAAGTTCAAAAGCATCGAAAAGCTGTCTGACTTTCCGGATAGTTTCAATACCATCATAGCCGGACATTCTTGCTCGACCGACAAATACGCTTACAGAAGTTGATCCCGCCAAACCAGCCAGAAGCGCCTGGGTGGGATTAAATATCAGCGTGGCGTTGGTACTGACTCCCTCAGAAACCAAGATTTTTATTGCAGCCAGACCTATTTTATTAGTGGCTATTTTAATCATCAACATAGGGCCAATTCGATGTAACCGGCGAGCACAATTACAAATCTCTTCGGTTGTCTGCCCAACAGCCTGGAGCATTATCAGCCCTTCAAATATCTTTCTTATTTCCTCTACCACCTGATGATAACTCTTGCCGCTTCGGGCAACCTTCTGAGGATTGGTAGCAACCGCATCAATTAATCCGGTACTTACAGCATCTTTTATCTGGGATACTTCGGCAGTATCTAAAACAATTTGAAGCTTACTCATAACACTTTTCCTTTTCTGAAATTTTCATAAAATTCCATACATTCTTTATAGCACATCTGACCTCTCTTGAAGCCACACACATCTTCCAAAATTGCACTTGCGCCTTTCTGGTCGATTATTTCTCCAAGTTTAACACTCTCGGCATCATCTAAGTTACGATAATGCATTGCAGCAGCAATAACGCGCGATACCGGCTGGGTCACAAGATCACAGCGGCCCAATAAGTGCGCCAATCCGGCTAACCGCTCTTGGGAACCAAGCTTACGCAAAGGATTACGAGCAACTCTGGCAACTGTATCAGCCAAATCACGATCGGAAAAACGCCAGGTAATAAGCTCATCAACATGCTGCTCTAACTCGGTTCTATCCAAACCAAAAGATTTATTCAGGGCTTGTTTAGCAACATCCAGTAACTCCAGCAAATTTTCTTTTATTCCTGTTACTTCCAGAGCCTCATATAGGAATTGACAACCAGAAAGATGGCCCATATATGCCAACGCTACGCCACCAGCGTTACTGGTATAAACTTTACGAGCATAGATAGCTTCAATGTTGTCACTGAATACCAATGCTTCAATACGAGGTTGTTCTCCTTTCCAGGTTTGACTATCGGCATAAAGTACTCGACCACTTTCAGTGATCAAGTCTAAACTATTTTCTGCCTTGCGCACCATTCGCTCCACAGAACAGCGGATGCAGGAAAAGCTTTCCTTGTTACAGCCCGCACCCAGCAAAGCTTCCGCCAACACGTTTTCGGCATAGGGCCAGTTCTCACAGACGAGAATATTAAGGGCCTTCTTTCGCTCCTTCAATCCCAATGTAACTACCGGAGCGACTGCTTTTAGATTTTGGCCGCCGACGGCAGTGGCCATAAAAAGGCAGTCAGCGAGCGTTTTTGATATCTGTTTGCCCTCTTTTAGCGTTAGAACTTTGTAGCCAGTTATATTATAATCCTCTTGTGCTGGCCCGGTTAAATGTACAGAGTAACTACCAGCCTGGTTAAGGTATTGGGCTAATTGCAAATCGGCTTCAACGAAAACGGGGATTAAACCATTCGCTGCGACAAGTCTCGCAATCAAAGCCCTGCCAACTGCACCAGCACCAAATATAACTACACTATTCTTCATAACGTTATTCGAGACAAAAACTATAAATTCAATAACTCTCCAACAGTCTTGTAGTTATCCTGGCCGCTGCATCTCTGTGGCCAATTTTAGCGTAGTTTTCCGCCATCTCTTTTCGTTTTTTGTCATTTCTCATCAGCTCTTCCAATTCCTCCCAGAGCCATTCGGCCCGCTCCTTCGAATCCGGCACATCGTCAACTATCACCGCCGCTTGTGCATCAACCAGCTTGCCGGCATTTAGATACTGATGCATGTCTTTGTGGTATGGATATGGCATACAAATGCTCGGACACCCCGCCGCAGCAAATTCTGCCACACTAACTGCACCGCTTCTACCAATAACTAAGTCCGCAGCAGCTAACAGGCTCGCCATCTCGTCACAGTATTTCAAAAGCTTGTGTTTAATTCTTGCGTCCTCATATTTCTTTGAAACCTCTTCAAAGTTATCGTGCCCCGTCAAATGCACAATCTGCCAATCATTCGCAAACTGTTCCAACTTAATCAACAGTGCACAAATAGCTTCATTAATGTTCCTTGAGCCGCTTGAAGCACCGGTTATAAGCAAAATCTTCTTCTCATCATCAAGACCAAGCTCCTGTTTTACTTTATCAGGCTCAGGGGCCTTGAATTCGCTGCGTAAGGGACATCCAACAACGCTGATATTAGCCCTGCGATTAACAAAGTATTTTGCAGTCTCATCAAACTGCAAAAAAATCTCTTTAGCCCAGTGTGACAATAACCTATTAGCCCGCCCAGGCACACTATCAACATTCAACAACACTATAGGCATCTTCAATCTCTTGGCAGCAAGGCAAACAGGTGCTGCTACATATCCGCCAACGCCTATAACTACTGCTTTCTTAGCTTTACTAATTATATTAAAAGCAGCAACGCTGCTTTTAATATAAGATATACAAAATTGAAAAAAAACCACCGGCCGAAATGAAAAACGCCTGGCGGAGAGCACGGTATAGTCAAAACCGGTCTTCGAAAGAATCTCTGAGTCTATTTTACGATTGCTGCAGAAAAAATGTATCTTAGCCTTTGGCTCTGATTTTTTTATCTGCTCTGCTACGGCAATAGCTGGATATATATGCCCACCGGTCCCGCCTCCGGCAAAGTAAAAGTCCTTCTGGCCCACTACTGATTCTCCGCCGCTGTATCTTTGTTCGACTGTTTTGCAATGTTTAACAATACACCTACAGCCGCAGCAGATAGCAGCATACCCGTACCGCCGGCACTGACAAAAGGCAAACCAATGCCCTTGGTCGGAAGAACAACTGTTACCACCCCTATATTAATAGCTGCTTGAATTGCTATCGTCAAAACAATCCCGCCGGCCAGCAATTGGCCAAAAGGATCTCGGCAACGTACAACTACTAAAATTCCCAGCCAGACAAATGCTGCGAACAGGAAAATGACCAATGTCGTCCCCACAAATCCAAGCTCTTCACCTATAATAGCAAATATAAAATCTGTTGTATCTTCCGGCAAATGCCCATATTTGCATATTCCTCTTCCTAAACCTTTTCCCCAAAGGCCGCCGGAGCCAAGGGCAATTAGCGACTGATTCGCCTGATAGGCAGTGGAATCTGCCCATTTTTGCGGATTCAAAAATGCCGCTATCCGCTGTATTCTGCCTGGATGAAAGAACAAAGCTGAGCAGAACGCAACCGCTGCAAGTGGAGCAGGGGTAAGGAGATGCCACCACTTTGTGCCGCCGGTTGCCAGCATAATAAACGCCAAAAATGACACAAAAGCTGCAGTGCCGAAATCTTCGATAATTATAAGACCGGCAACCATGCCTGTAATCAGACAGGCCGGCACAAATCTTTTCCAATATAACTTAATATCATCACGATACTTATAGCAATAAGCGGCAAGGAAAAATACAACTGACCATTTGGCAAGCTCGGAGGGTTGGAAGCTAATACGCACCGGGCCAAGTGGGATTTTCAGCCAGCGGCGGGCACGGTTAATCTCCTGGCTGAACTGAGGAAACAAAACGAGTACAAGTAAAGCTATACTAAGGACTAATAGATATGTCACCGGTGATTTTAACCAGCCGTTCGATAGGCCAAATCTTCGATAATCGAAGCAGGAAAATATGTGTAAGACAATAATAGCAAGGGGAAAAAAGGCGAGTCGGCGAAGGGCCGGGAAATCATAAAATCGCTGTAACTTCAGTTGCTGACCGATGTTAGCACCTGCAGAAAATACAAAAACGGTACCAATGGCCATCAGGATGATGACGACCACGGCAATATGATCTGCCAGATTGTTATCCTTTTTTGTGCTAAGCACTTGCTATAGAAAAATTTATAAACAATCAACTTGTGTGAAAGAAATTCTGTTGTCTTAAATATCTTCGGCTCAGCCCGCCTATCTGGATTAGGGAATAAATTGGACTTGCGGCGTAAAATGTTGCTGTCGTCTTATTTCTTGATCCAGCACAATCAGGCCTTTACATTTTACTTTAGGTTCCGGCTTAATGCTCTCCAAACGAAAAACCTCAGGATATCTAATAATCACCCGAATGCGGCTGTCCTCATTCAAAATATACTTTAATCGAAAGGTACATAGGCCGGATTCCTCCTGCACCAATCCTTGCTGTCGGGTGATTATAGTTATACGATTCGTTTGGGGACTGAGCTGGCCATAGTCTATTGTAATTAAATCGCTGTCTCCAATTGGCCTTTGCTCAAAGAAAATATCCGAACCATCTGTATCGATTACTGAGAGCACATTGCCGGGTATTAAAAGATTGAAAGAATTAACGTCCGGCCTTCTTTGGGGAACGGAGCGACTAAGATTCGCTATTATCTCAAGTGTCCGGCCGAGAATTGTATACGACTCAGAGAGCGTATCTGCCTGCGGTGTTTCTCTGTAGATTATATCTTCACGTAAGATGTATATTTGACCCAAACTTAGGTTATCGACGAGAAAATCTTCTGCTGTTTCCTCTAATATGCTGCCACTCAAGACCGACCTGTCCTTTAAATAAAAGGTATCAGCAGTAACGATTTGCCCTAAAAACAATTCAAGGCAAATCAGCAGCGACAACGATATGAATATATTTCGAGTTTTATTATACAATTTTTTGTTTTCCATAGTGCTACCTTCTTATTAGCTCCGAGTAGTTCACCGTTATTCTCTAAAGGTCATTGAATAAAGCCGAAGCTTTTGATAATCTTATTGAAGTCCTTTTCCAGGACTGTAAAATCATCCGGCTCAATACACTGGCAAAGAATCAGATAATACGTGCCCTCGCGGATAAGTGTAACTTCCTTGACGTTAAAGTGCCCAAAACCTTCGATATAATATGTGTGGATTGACTCAATCCCAGGTATTTCCTGAATCGTAACATCCTGTCGTGAGGATTCGAAAAAATCCTGAACAATCCCTTTAACGGCCTCAAGTCGCTTTGTAAATATATCATTGAGTTTATCTGTGGGCCGCAATCCCTTCGCTGTAATAAGCCTTGCAATAGACTTACCCTTAGTGTACTGCATTTCAACTAAATGTGCAGGATTAGGGCTTGTGCGAATCTCCCATCCTTCAGGTGCTGCTATAAAGCAATTGAATTCCTTTGAAGAATAGACTCGTCCTGTCACAGTACCTTCTGCCTGCTCAGCAGCAACAGCTTCCTGGCGACTTAGTTTCTCATCTACAGGCGACATATTGAAACTTGTTACGACTGCTTCAAACTGAGGCAGCAAAGTATCAAACTTTTCCGGGCCAATAGCATCACAAATAAAGAAATAAAGCATTGGATTATCTGAGAAATATGCTCGCATACGTTTGCGTGTTGCAATATTTGGATCTTTGGCTTTGAATTCTGTGATGATTGTATAACCTTTCATATCACCTAATGATGCAGGCCCCTGCTCACATACGGTATAGTCAGTTACCTCTCTCTTTTCTACAGCCGAATCTGCTTCCACAGCCTTTTGCGCTGCAATGGTCTCATTTGGATCCAGTTTCATCGGCATCTGTACAAGGCCCATCATTACCTTTGATTCAAGATCCCGAGCTAATATAGTAACCGAATCCGGAGTAAGTGCCCGCAAGAGCCATACCCCTTTTAGCGGAATCCATCCCGCAGGGATGGTTAGAGAAAATTTACCCTTTTTACTTGTGTACACTCCGGTTTGTATATCAAAATCGTTGGGCTCCAATTGCTCATAAAAACCGTTGATGAGAAGTTCGCCTTTATGAGGTTTTAATATATAAAGATCGTTTTTCTTAAGCCACATACCTTTAACTTTGGAAAAAACCTGAACAGCAATATTTTCTTTGTACTGAGAGATATTTTGAATATCAAATTCAGCTTCAACAGGATCATCACATTTAAATTCCCCCAGCAACATCTGTTTAAAAAATTCTTTCGGTGGTTCTTCACAACCAGGATGAAGAAGTTCTAATATTCCGTTCACATCTTTATTTTCATATCCTGTATGTAAAGATTTAATAACAGCACGAACTTTTTCTTCTGTTTGTGGTGTAATCTTTTCAGTAGAAGCGAATCCTATCGTATTAATGACGAAAACTGCCAAAATAATTACTGTCTGTTTAGTTCGACACATAATCTTTTCTCCTTATAAACGCTGGTTTCCTAAATTTACACTTACAGGTTGAGCTGCTGTCTCTATTGGTATAACACCGGGGACTCCCAAAATAACAACAAGGGCAGTTGGAGCGCCATCAGGGATTGCCCCCAAAAAACATGCCCCTGTTTCACTGGCAGGATAAATAGAGACAGGATATGATTTCTGCTTGTTTCTATACGCAAACTTTGTTCCTTCAAGAGCAGCTTGTTCAGTTTTTGCCTGTATCTTTTCTTTAGAGCCTTGGTACATATTAAGCCTTGTTATATTCAAGGTCAATGAGACTGCCAGCATGACAAAAACTGCAGCAGCAACGCCTACCGGCACGTTAAGACGATGGACAAATAGCGCAGGTAATCGACTCCAAAGGCTAACATGTTCTATTTTTCCGTCGTGTTCTAATTGAGCAACCTCCGCCATTACACCAGCGGCAATGTTGCGTTTTAGAGTTGGAACGCTCCATTGATCTAACTTCTTTGCCAAACTTTTTGCCTGTTCGAAGTATTCCTGACATGGAACACATTGTTGGATATGTCCATACACTGGACCGCTTTTTATCTTTTCTTGAAATTGGCGTTGAGACAACCCATCAATATATTCTCGTGCCTGCTGACATGTTAGCTTTTTGAACTGCATTTGAATCGCTCCTGTTTATTGAATCTAACGTATTTTATCGAGAAGCTTACTAAGCATTTGTTTTGCACGAGCAACACGTAATTTTGCGGTTCCTTCATTGCATTGTAATATTTGTGCAATTTGGGCATAACTGGCATCTTCATAATATCGCAAGACCAAGGCACTGCGAAACGGCTCTGATAGCTCTGCCACAGCCATTGAAATATACTCTGCTGTCTCGTTTTGCAAAGTTGTTTTCTGTGGATTGGCTGGTTTGTAATCAACAAAATCTGTCATGGTTTTATCTTCGACTTTCTTACTGCGACTATCTGTCTTTTTCTTACGCATTAAGTCAATGCAATGATTCCGTGCAATTGTAAACAGCCAAGTAGAAAAGCAGGCTCCTGGAAGTTGCTTAAAGTTATGTATGCTCTGATAAACTTTCAAGAATATATCCTGTACAATATCTTCCGATTCTCGGCCGACCGTAGTGCAGTTTAGACGGTACACATAAGCAAATAGCGTACGTTCATAACACTGCACCAACTGGGCAAATGCTGTTGCACTTCCATTCTGACACCTATAGATAATATCTTCAGGAACTTCCTGCATAGCTTGCTCAATTTATCGATTGGCCTTTCCTTATAAGGAAAACGCAAGACCGTTCAAATAGTTCCCAACAAAATAAATTTTTTATGGTTGTTGCTTGCAATATAGATATATAACGCACAATATTTTTTTACTGTTGCGTCCATAATTTAATACGATTATATACTCCATTGACTAAAATCACCCGTGAAAATGGTCGTTGGAAAGGGCGACAATCACTTACTTAGGGTAAATTGAAGGTCCCCGCTTGTGCCCTATGTGGCACTTTTTTTCTTTAACAACATCGGGCTCCGGGAATCCGCCATTTGGCGGGGGTGTCTCGAATTCGGCTATATCAAAACAGCCAATGCAAAGCTTTACCACAGGCCAGGCTGGCCCGCTGCCACCTGCTGCGAGCGAGACCCGGCGAGAAGGCGATTCCTTCGGTTTTTACCTAAATTATTCCAAAGAGCCTTTTTTAAAAAAGTTCGTAACAAATAAAGGCTTTAGATACACTATATATATGGGCGCTATGAACATTGACGGCGGTTACACTGAATTAGTAAGACAGGCACAGCTTGGTGACAAAAGAAGTCTGGACAATTTGGCTGGGCTGTTTAGGCCAAAGGTATGCGCATACGTCTATCGGGTTATTCTGCAGGATGATGCGACAGATGATATAGTACAGGAAACAATGCTCGATATGTGTAAAGGGCTGGGGAAGCTGGAAAACATTGATTGTTTCTGGCCCTGGCTTCGAGCGATAGCTTTTAGGGAAATCCAGCATTACTACGCACAGAAGAAACGCCGAAAAGAAAAAATCGTCTTACAAATAGCTGAGGCAAAGCAGGGCATGTACGGAAGACATACTGAAGCAGAATTGGCAGAAATGATTACCGGCGAGCTAAAAGAAATAATTTTCCTTGCGATATCCAAGCTGCCTTTTCGGCAACGGAAAGTTTTGACAATGCGGTGCTATGAGAGGATGTCGTTTGCCCAGATAGCCGATTTGATTGGCTGCAGCGAGTTGAATTCAAAAGTGGTATTTTACCGGGCTAAAAAGAGACTAAGGAAGGAACTGTCTCGCTGTGGATACGGCAAAGGTTCATTACTTACAGCTTTGGCCATATTTGGGAAACTGACAGCCCCTGATAAAGCTGCTGCAGCAGAGATATCCGTAACACCGGCTCTAAGCAAGGTTGGCGTTACCGCCAGCGTTTTGGGCGCAGCAAGCGGCAAGGAGGCGATTTTAACCTTGACTGCAGTTGGCATGATAAGTGCAGGGACAGTAGTTGCACCAGGATGGTTCGAGCAGGCATCGAATTGGATAGACAAGACATCCATAGTGCTACGTGAAAAACTTGCAGGAGCATCAAAATTAACAGCTGATGTGGGCAAAGATCGGGAGGAATGCTGGTACTACTATCCTACAAAGGCAAATGAAGCTGTAATGATTCGCAAGGTTATTTGTGCAGAGAAACCAAATCAATCCTACCGCGAATGGTTACACGATGCTCATTGCAACTATTACTACGATGGCAGAGACAATACGATCTATATCAACAACCACCGGATGTGGAACAGCGATTTTTCGGTTTTGCGGCTTCCCACCGACAGGCCAAAGTTGAGCACCTTTCTTTCAATGTTTGATGGGTGTCTGGCTGAGATGGATTACATCCAGCCTGAAGGTGATGGGCTGTTAGTTATGCTATCTGACCAACAAGGGCAAAAAAGAGGCAGGACCTTGTATCACTACAATGTTGCCGACGAGGAATATTTCCGGTATAGCTGGCCAAGAGGGGCTAAAATAGTTGACAATTGCGATGAGATGCACAGACGAGGGTGGACGTTTTTTCGGGTGAAAGGCTCTATGCAAGGAAGTGAGATATCAGGTGTCGGGAGAATTCCGTTTGTTTTTGCAGCCTTGAAAGAAAATTATCCCTGGCTGCGACTTCAAGTACAAGATGAGCTAATGATTATCGACGCCATTGACGGAGCCCGTTTATTAAAAAATGACCGGGGAACTGTTGTGAACTACACTCCCGGCGTCTTCTTCAGGGGATTGGCAAGGCCGTGGATGGGTCTGCATACGATTGATATTGTTCGCAGGGACGCAGCCAAACAGTCAATATTTTTTGAAACAAAAAGTACAGCAAATAACAAAGTTGAAGTAACGTTAAGCCATAAAGACATAAAGATTGTTTATCATATCGATATGGAAAACGACCTTATAGATGAAATTGATTTCCTGCGATTTACTGATGCAGAGCACCATAATATAGGTATGCTTGAGTTTTCTTATTTACAAAGGATAGATGAAGAGATGGATGACTTTACTGAGCTAAAAGTGACTCAAGGCGATGTAGCACGTCAGCAGGAAGATTCCGGCAATCTCTGGCTTATTCCTTTAGCCAAGGGCGAACTGTAAAAAATATCTAAGCTAAGATTTGCTCAGTGGAGAACAGGCAAAGGAGCGTTGGTGAAGGCTGAAGAAGGGTTGGGAGCCTTTTTCTTCCAACCCTTCTGTTTACA
The DNA here is from genome assembly GCA_016935195.1 of Sedimentisphaerales bacterium. Classification (GTDB taxonomy): domain Bacteria; phylum Planctomycetota; class Phycisphaerae; order Sedimentisphaerales; family Anaerobacaceae; genus JAFGRL01. The sequence goes on along the minus strand of JAFGRL010000140.1, from coordinate 402 downwards.
ATTGGCATCGGCCTTTGGATAGATATCCAAAAGTAATCGCATTTGCTATAATTTAAGTGTCTGATTCAAAAAAATACCATAAGAATTTGCCTGGTACTAACGGGGAAAACCGGATTGAAATGATTAAAATTGATTCAAAAAATAGTTTTGCAGGAGGTATAAGTCTTTTTGAATTGGTAGTCGTACTGGGTATTATGGCTGGCTGGATGGCGTTGATGTTTCCCGTGATCAGAAATGCGGTTTCGGATGCAAGGGCGGTTCGGTGCATGAATAATCAGCGACAGGTCGTTACCGGCGTAGCATGTTATTCAAACAGCAACGATAGTAAATACCCCGAATCAGTTGCGACGATTGGTATCGAGGAGGGATATTGGAACTGGCAGGAACCTACAATGCTGACAG
>JAFGRL010000139.1 GCA_016935195.1 Sedimentisphaerales bacterium | reverse complement strand
TTTCTCATCATAAACGGCAAGTCAGAAGATGTCACATACAGATTATGTAAACAGGTTATACAAAGTATTTCTACGCTACTTAAGTAGTTGCGTAATTACTTAAGTACTACAATATCTTTAAGGGGCAATTAAAGTTGTCCGCCTGCACCCATGGGCCTTAGGTCTTAGGGAAGGTCTTTTCGCGGCTAATTTCTCTTTGTCTTCTGCGGCCTCTGTGGTGAAAAATTTCTTTGTGTCTTGGTGCCTTTGTGGCAGAGTATTGCCTCATGCAAACGGTTTTAAAAAATTTTTATTTTTTCTAAAAATTCTCTTGACTTATATGTTACAACTGTAACAATAGTTTATGTTACAAGTGTAACTTTAGGAGATGGCTATGGCGGATAAACCGAAAATATCGGATGCCGAATGGCAGGTGATGCGGGTTTTATGGAGAAAATCGCCGCTGACCGTCAAAGAAGTGATTGACATCCTGGCAAAGAAAACCCCCTGGAAATCCGAGACCATAAGGACGCTGATAAATCGGCTGACTAAGAAAAAGGCTGTAGATTTTGAGAAAAAAGGGAGACGACATTACTTCTACCCGCTGTTGTCACAGCAGGAGTGCATTAAGGCCGATGCGGATTCGTTTCTTGCCCGGGCCGGTTCGGCAATGCTCAAGCCGATACTTGCGACATTTATCGAAAAGAAAAAATTATCAGATAAAGAAATCGATGAGCTTCAGCAGATTCTTGATAAGAAAGGCAGGTCGCGATAATGGAATCTTTCATTACAGAATTATCTTCGTTTTTCAAATGGCTGCTGGTCTCTTCAATACAGGTAAGTGTACTGGTCTGTTTGATTTTGGCGATAAAAGCTGTAGTACGCAGGCGCTTAGAGGTGCGCTGGCATTACTGGTTATGGCTGCTTTTGTTAGCACGAATGGTCATCCCCTGGGCACCCCAGAGCAGCTTCAGTATTTTTACCCTAATCTCACAGAGTAAAAAGATTTTCATTGCCGAGCAGACTCCCGAAGTAATTCCGGCTGCCGCAACGTTACATCCAACAATAAAAACAGCACCTGATGTTAAAGCCGGCACAATCAGTGATTTGCCAAAACAAGACCTCACAGAATCAGTGAGCGAAACTTCTCGACAAATTCAGTCAGCTACAGCCGGCAATAGGCTGCCTTCTTTGAAAGTTGTTGATATGTTTTCTTTGCTCTGGTTTGCAATCGTATCGGGTTTGGCAGTTTTTGCTTTAGCGTGTAACTTCAGGCTCTGGAGAATTATCAAATCCCAGAGACCTTTGACCGAAGGAAGAATTCTTGACTTGCTTGAGGATTGCAAATCAAAGATGGGTATCCAGACAATCCTGGGGATTGTTGTTACTGATAAAATCAAGAGCCCTGCCCTTTTTGGTGTAATTCGGCCAAGGTTGCTGCTGCCCAAAGGTATGCTCGAAACATTAAGCGCAGAACAGCTGCGTTACATCTTTCTTCACGAGCTGGCCCACCTCAAGCGCCACGATATCTATCTCGGCTGGCTGATGGTCGGCCTGCAGGTTCTGCACTGGTTCAATCCGTTAGTGTGGCTGGCTTTTTCTCAAATGCGTGCTGACAGAGAGTTGGCCTGTGACAGCCTGGTGTTATCAACTACCGGTGCCGATAAATCACAAGCGTACGGTCAAACACTTGTTAATCTTTTCAGGGACTTTTCCGGACTGCAGTATGTCCCGGGAATAGCCGGAGTACTGGAAAATAAATCTCAATTGAAAAGGAGAATTACGATGATTGCACGATTCAAAAAAGGTTCGTACAAATGGTCTATTTTGGCAGTTGCCGTTTTAGCTGTATTTGCCTGTGTAGCTTTAACAAACGCACAGGCAGAGACACAGCCAGAAAATAAAGAGCCGAGGACTTTGGCAAAGGAATTTGTGGAATTATTGGTTAAGGGACAGTTTGGCCAGGCTGTGAAAGGCTTTGATGCGACAATGGAAAAATCAATGCCGGCAGATAAGCTTGCACAGACCTGGAGGACAATAACCGGCCAGGCCAGCCTTTTCAAACAGCAACTTGGCACGAGGCTGGAAAAATTTTTAGGTTCCGACATCGTATTTGTAACGTGTGTTTTCGAAAAAGGCCCAATGGATGTGAAAGTTGTATATGACAGCAACAGGAAAGTAAGCGGTCTTTGGTTTGTTCCAACGCCTCAGGAAGTTTTAAGACGTTATCAGCAGGCAGCTAAAAGTGCTGCCGGCGAAGAAAAACCAAAAAGCCCTGGTAAACCAAAAGTGGTCAGCACTTATCCGAAAGCATTTGCTAATGATGTTTCGCCGGAGTTGAAAAAGATTACGGTTACATTTGACCAATCTATGATGAATTTAAGCTGGTCGTGGGTCGGAGGTGGTGAAACCTTCCCGGAAATGCAGGGCCAGCCGCGCTATGATAGCAGGAGAATGACCTGTACACTGCCGGTCAGACTCCAGCCGGGCAAGTTCTACTTTATTGGCATAAACAGCGAAATGTACAAAAACTTTCAAACCGAAAAAGGCATTGCCGCTGTGCCTTACGTGATTTTGTTTGCAACAAAGGACAGCCAGGGCAATCCCACTGCGATTCCCGAAAACTTCATCGAAGAGGCTAAGAGAATAAATTCACGCTCGACCCAAGCCGAAACGCTGAAACCACCTGCTCGCACGGCAACTCGAATACCAACGCCTATAGCTATCATAATGGAGGATTTGCCTGTAGATAAAATTGCCACGAATGATAAGGATATGACTATTGAGTCCCTTAAAACCAAATTAGGCCCGCCCGATAAGGAAACAGAAAAGTATCTCAGCTATGAAAAACAAAATGGTCTTGGTTTTTACATACCGGATTACCTTAAAACAATACACCTCAATCCTGGTTTTACAGGCCATTTAGAAAATGGGATCTCAATGGATTCCACATTGGAAGAAATCTTTGAAGCTTTCGGCCAGCCCCAAAGAATCGAAGAGACCGAAAATCTAAATGGAAAGTGGGAACATTCCGTTCTTTATAAACAAATTGATGGAAGTTACGGCAGAATTTCCTATGGCGACGTTACCTTTCATCTAAGAAATGACAAGATAAACCAGATGGCTCTGGGACAGTGTTATCTGATAAGCGCCGAAGCCTACAACGAAGAGGAAATAAACACTGCAGCGCCAAAGACCAAAAATTTTCAGAGTTTAATAGATTCGGCAAAGCCGGGAAGTGCTGTGGTTATCCCTGATGGGATTTACACCGAACCAATCGAGATTAAGAAGTCCTTAAAAGTAAAAGGGCAATCAAAAAACTGTGTTATTGAGATTACTGACGATATACCAGCTATCTTTGTCAATACCGCAGGAAAAGGTGAAGTAACAATCGAAGGGATGACTATTAGATGGCAATTGGCAACCAGTAACAAGAACACCGAGCTCCCCTTTTTTGCGGTAGGAATTGCGGTAGGAATTAAAGATAGCAGGGTAAAATTGAAAGATTGTGATTTTGAACCATTGGGGAATTTCAAACGCTCACCGGTAGCAGTCAAGGCGGTTGGATTTTCAAAAGTGGATATCAGCACCTGCCGATTTGAAGGATTTGGTTTTGCTGTATTTTACGACGAAGGCACAGCAGGAGGTGTACAAGACAGCCTGATTACGAACTGCCAAAGCCAGGGCATAACAATCTTTAGCGGTGCGACAGTAGATATAGCTGGAAATATTATTGCCGGCTCAAAGAAACATGCTGTACGCAATACCGGCGGAACATTACGTATGAAGGATAACCTTATCATAAATAACGCCAACAGAGGCGTCTATCTCGGCAACAAAACTGCAAAGGGAACAATCTCTAACAACATTATTATAGCCAATGGTACCGGCATTAGCGCTTTTGCACGTTCGAGGGTGATAATAGCTAATAACATTATCGCTGATTCGAGTTATGCCGGTATCGGATTTCGGGATTCGTGCGGCCTGCAGATACGCAACAATATTTTCAAGGGTAATCAGCGTGGATGGATTATGTTTAAAGAAGGTGAGCGTAATAACAACGGCTGTCAGAGAAATACGTTCTGGCAAAACAAAGTTGATGCTGAAAATTTCCAAAAAACAGGCAACTCGATATTGGCTGACCCTGGCTTTGTCGACTCGGAAAACGGCGACTTTTCATTAAAGCCGGGCCCGGCTTTGGAACATAAGCAAGGCCTGACAAATCCCCAAATACTTAAAATACTTTGGGAAAAATGGAAAACAATTGACACGCCAACTTCTGATAAGGGCAAACGAACGACTTACAAAGTCGTGGCCCCTACATCAAAGCCGCCAACTAAAACCGACAAACTCACATCTGAAAATCTCGCCGCTGAGGGATGGGATCTGTGGCGGCAGCTAAAACTTGTTAAAGCTGAAGAAAAGTTCAAACAGGCAGTTGAGATGGACTCGAAAAATGAAGGTGCTTACCAGGGCCTCGGGTGGGCTCAACTAAACCAGGGCAAAAAACTAAATGCCAGGGACTCTTTCGAGAAATGCATCGGGATAAATCCAAAGAACTCTGCTGCTCTTAACGGGCTTGGCTGGATCGCAGATGGACAAGGCAAAAAAGCCGAAGCAATCTCCTGGTGGGAAAAAGCAGTTTCAGCTCATCCTGGTGCAACGGCTTCGCTCAACGGATTGACAAAGGTTTATATGGAACGTAAAGACTATGATAAGGCGGTGAAATATTACCAAATGTGGCTTGATGCCGAGCCGGATAATGCCCAGGCTAAGTCAGGACTGGCTAAAGCAAAATCCGCCACAGAGCATTAGAACGGTTCAGCGGTACCGTTTCGTCAATAAAACCTTTTGTTGATATTATCCAATACATTGGAAATCATATCAGCGTCAGCCCACGAAACAGCCAAAGAGCAACATTTATTTGTCACAAAGCTGTTTTCGCCGCTCGTAACATTTTGAAAACGCATAACTTATGTAACTTTGCTGAATTTTTTACAAAATGTCAAAAAAACACTTGACGGCAAGAGAGGCAATTTGGTATAAGTGGAGTATAGGTAAAGTAGCGAAAGTTGCAATGTATAGTAGTCTTCG
>JAFGRL010000138.1 GCA_016935195.1 Sedimentisphaerales bacterium | reverse complement strand
GATTTGAGCGCGAAACTGAAGAACCTGCGGGCGACTGAAACACAATTGCTTCAAATCCTGACGAAAGCGGAGACAATCGAAGATATCCTGGCGGTACAAAGCCAGTTGACCAGCGTCAGAGACCAGATCGAGCGGACACAGGGCCGTATGCAATATCTCGAACAGACCTCTTCGACATCGCTGATTACCGTGCAGTTAACACAGTCGAAACTGGATACACAGTTAACTGCTGCCAGCAGCAGGATTATAGACGAAGGCGAGGAGGTTTACTTCCGAGCCGAGGTTTCCGGGGGCTTCGCTCCTTACACCTACAAATGGGACTTCGGGGATGGAACGACCAGCACCGATGAATCCCCTGTCCATACCTATGATGCGGACGGGAAATTCACCGTGACGCTCACGGTCACCGACGACAAGGGCAACACGGCGACCGATACCCGCACCGATTACATCACCGTCAATGTCAAAGAAGGCTGGAATGCCGGAAACATCGCCAGGAGCGCCTGGAATGGATTGAAAGTTTTCGGGCAGGTTATCTTAGACATCATCATCTTCGTAGGCATTTTTAGTTTTGTCTGGGTGCCTATCGGCGGTATCGTCTGGTTCTGCATCTGGCGGAGAAAGAAGACCAGGTAAAGATATTAACCTTTCAGCTTTCAGAGGCAGTAGCAAGGCTGAAAAGTAAAGAGCATGCAAACCAAGAATTACAGATAGGCGATATGTATAAATTAGTGGACGGAGAAGTAATACCACTGTGCAAGCCATCAAAAGACGGCAAAATATAACAAAGATTGACAGCTGATATTGCCGAGAGGTAAAATTACCCCACACCTGCTTAAATCCTTGGAAAAGGAGATAACACAATGTGTTCAGCCATACTAGGCGCAATCAGCATTATTGCGTTTGCATTTGCCACCTGGGTCGGATTCGTCCGACTAGACGAAAAAGGATATAACCCTCAACAATGGGAAAACAGATTCAAGGATTGGACAAATAAATTTTTCAAAAAAATCAAGTGGAAATGGCCTATTAATACCCCTTATGCACTTACAAAATTGATATTGGCTTTTGCTACTCTTACTGGTATTTTAAGTATTGTTTTCTAAATTCATTACTCCAAGTCACCAACTATATTCAATATTGAGTAGAAACTTTATTACGCAAAATCAGCCAACGAGGTGTCAAATGAATCATTTTTATCGTAAGAGAAACTATAACCCGGCTTCCTGGGTTAAGAACGATGAGAAAGCCGATTGCTTCTATGCCTATGTAGAAAAGCTATCCGACGGCTCTTATTACTGTGGAAGTACAAGAGACCTAAAGTTAAGGGTAATCGAACACCGCGATGGACAAACTAAAAGTACCGCAGGGAAAAACCCCAAATTGAAATATTTCGAGATATGGAAAACAAGGAAAGAAGCTGAAGACAGAGAGAAGTATTTAAGAGACTTAGATAAGAAAAACCATCGGGAATTTTTACGAATTATCATTAGATGGCAAGAAATAGCATGTAAGGTCGATTATGAAATATAACTTGACAAGAGATGATAAATCGTTTATCATTTTACTAAACATAACGTAGTTTAAAAATTGAAAACTCTGCACTTTGCGCCCCCTAGTAAATCGCAAAATAGCTTCATAATGCTTTACATAAAATAACAAAATGGTGTTTTAGACCCCCTGTTAGCGTAAGGGGGGACAGAGGCATAAAACAGGTAACCAAAAACCACCACCCAACCAATTTCCCAACCGATTTTTCAGAAAATAGGGACGGCACCGACCGTCCCTTAATTTTTGTGCCAAGGCTTTACCATCACCATAGAAACGTTACACAACCAGGGACGTGTACATTGCCCTGGAAATACCGTTTCTCTCACCTCGTACAATCATTTTCGGTGCGGGACAGTTATAGGCAAAGAGTGCCGATAGCGATAACACCGACCGTCCGGGGTAAACGGCGCCGACCGTTCACCCCCGACGTATGCCATACACTAAGACTAACTTAACTTGACATTAAGAAACTAACATGCCAAAATAAAACCCTATGGAAGTTAAGTTGGCATGTTTGGCAGATTATGCCAGTATTACACGTGAAGGCAAATTAAACATCCTAGGAATATTTGATACTATTAATGCGCCATCATTCCCATTTGCTCTGCCGGTATTTTATGTTGTAATTTCATTTGAAGCCGGTGCTGCTGAGTTTGATACTGAAAAGAATGTCGGCATAGCCTTGTGTGACGAGGATGGCAACGCACTTTTTAATCTAGAACAAACGCTCAAAATCGCGCGACCGAATAGAATGGGAAGCTTGTTCACAACAAACCAAATAGGCGCTATTATTGGATTTCCATTTTCCCAAAGCGGTCATTATCAATTCGCTATACTAACAAATGGAGAAACCAAAAAACTACTTTCACTCACAGTCAATGAAATTAAACCCAAGGACCAAAAGGTAGGATAACAATGCCCATAAAGACTGACGCAAAGAATGTACAATTTTCTGAATCAGAGGATAAGCGAATTGTATCAGTTTTTGTACAAAGAACTATTGCCGGCAGTTCTGATACTACTACATTCTTCTTCAAACCGCTTAAGACCACTATACCGTTCTTACGTGGAGAGGACTATCCTGCTTTAGTACAAGCTTGGGATAATGATGATGACAACATCTTCGACAAATTATAAACCAGGTAATGTTATAATTGTTCGTATTCGATTTACGATAGGCAACATAACGAAGAGGAGACCTGCTGTCATCCTTACAGGAACTGACTATCATAATTCGAGAGCTGACGCAATCGTTATTGCTTTATCTACCCAAGTCGGAAACTCATACTATGGCGACTATATTCTAAAGGATTGGCAAACAGCCGGCCTTCCACAACCCACTAAAGCAAAAGGTGTAGTAGAAACTATTGACCGGACTACAATTGAACAAACTCTAGGCAATCTTTCAAACAATGATTTCAAAAACCTAAAAGATTGTGTACGTTCTATATTAGAACTCTAATATATACACAGCAAAGCATAAAAGCTAGAATATCACCAAACGTCATATATCACAAAAACACAGTACAAGCACTGCCAGACAACGTACGCCACGAAAATAAGCCATTGTTGACTTATTGAAGGGAATTGTTAGCCACCAACCCTCATAAACGTTTTAAAATGCCGATTTTTAGGTTTGAATCACCCAAGTATTATAGTTTACACTGGGAATTACTCTACATAACATATATTATACGCCCCAGTAAAACCAGAAACAACGGTAAGTTTACATAAATCACGCCCGTCCTCCTGGATTTTACCTCTACGGATGCAGGAGAGATAATCCTCTGTCTTTTCCTGCATCCGGACCCTACGGTCATGAATCCCTGGTTTTCGTTATATTGCAAACACTATATTTGACCGGCAATCATTCTAATCGCGTTGCGAATGGATAATTGTTTGCAGTAAAAACAATTTGCGAAGTATATATTGAAGTGTT
>JAFGRL010000137.1 GCA_016935195.1 Sedimentisphaerales bacterium | reverse complement strand
TAATCCTGACATATGAGGCTGTGTCACAATTATTAAATAAATCCCTTGTCATTTGCTCTTAAGATGCGCTAAAATCTAACTTATAAATGAAAGGGATTTTATCATGGCATATCGATATGGAGATCGAGAACAAAAAACACTTTTCCCCCAAAGCATTGATGAATGCATTCCCCGAGACGCTCCAGTAAGGGCATATGATGTAATCGTCAACTCGCTGGATTTCGGAGAATTAGGCATCGAATTTGTTCCGCACAAAGTCGGCTGTCCGGAATACGATCCAAAAGTCATGCTAAAGCTTTTGGTCTATGGTTATTCCTATGGGGTACGCAGCAGTCGTAAACTCGAAAGAGAAGTCAATTATAATATCTCATTCATCTGGTTAGTCGGCGGACTGAAGCCAGATCATAAAACAATCGCCGAATTTCGTCGCAGGAATAAAATTGCCTTACAAAAGGTATTAAAATGTGCAACGTCAGCTAAAAGTGGAACAGTTCGGTATGTGGGATACCTTCAAGTGTATTCCTGCATGCAGGAATACACTTGAAATCGCCGATTTGGCTCCGTATTCTGGGACATAATTCCCAGGAAAGGAGCTCAAAGATGTCAAAGGAAAACATCGTAAGCCAAATCAAAAAAGCCACAAGGCGTAAATTCTCTGCTGAAGACAAGATCAGGGTCGTACTGGAAGGTCTTCGTGGTCAAATCTCGATAACAGAGCTGTGCAGAAAGGAGGGTATCGCTGTTACCATGTACTACAAATGGTCCAAGGCTTTCCTGGAATCGGGTAAAAACGGCTTGACGCTTGATACAAAACGTGATGCGACAACCGATGAGGTAAGGTATCTCAAAGAGGAAAACCAGGACCTCAAGAAGGCTGTAGCGGAGCTGCATCTGGAAGTCCAGAGATATAAAAAAAGCCTCGGGATGTGAGTACGGGAGGTATCAGCGTATGAGCAGGAATGAAAAGATGAAGTTTATCAGGCTCATTGAAGGGGCAAATCTGAGTATATCTGGTGCCTTGAGCAGGTTTGACATACCCAGAAGCACCTACTACCGCTGGAAGAGGAAATTAAGGACTATGGGGATTAACGGGTTGCAGGATAATAAACCTCTTCCACTGAGAGTCTGGAACAGCCTGCCGCCTGAGCAGGTCGATAAAATACTGGAATATGCCACCCTTTACCCAGAGCACTCCAGCAGAGAGATAAGTCTATATATCACGGATAATGAGGGTTTTAGCGTCTCCAAATCGACAGTGTATCGAGTACTCAAAAAGCACAATCTTATACCTGAGCCGAAGATAAGAACCTTTCCGGCATCTGATGAGTTTCATACAAAGACCACGAAAATAAATCAGCTTTGGCAGATAGATGCAACTTACCTGAAGGTTGACAGATGGGGATGGTACTACCTGATAAGCATATTGGATGACTTCAGCAGAAGGATACTTGCCTAGCAGTTGAAGGCGTCTATGACCGCCGAGGACTTCAGCGATGTGGTCGAACTTGCCTGTGAATCTACAGGACTGCGTAATGTGCCTATGGAAAACAAGGTGAACCTGCTGTCCGACAGGGGTGTTGCTCTGGTATCGAAGGCATTCGGAGAATATCTTCAGACAAAGGGTATCGGTCATATATTTGCCTCACCGTATCATCCGCAGACCAATGGCAAGATCGAGAGGTTCCATCGTTCAGCCAAAGAAAAGATATGCCTGCTTACCTATGAATGCCCGAGCGTTCTTCATGAAGAAATTGAAAGGTTCATTAAATATTACAACTCAGTCAGATACCATGAGGCTATTGGCAATGTTACCCCGGATGATGCGTACTTCGGAAGACGGGAAAGCATCCTGAAAAAACGGCAAGAACTTAAAGTAAAAACACTTGAAAAAAGAAGGCAGTTTAACAATACTATTATTAACAATGTGGAGCTAAATCGCAAATGTGTCTCTTGTTAAATTGTTCCACTTTTGAAAAAGACGTACAGTAAACCTGCATAGATGTAAGTAGTCACCATCACCTTTAAGGTAGATTCTTCTTCAAGAACTTGTAGTTGTTTGTCAATTTGATTAACGTTTAAAAATCGGATCTTTGGGGATGGTTCACTTCTACTTTCCACGAGAGCGGCTGGATTCATATTTCGGCGATCAACAGGAACAAAGTTCCAATTCTTAATGGCAAAATTGAACATCCGATGGAGAACCTCACGATATCGATTTGCGGTTTTGGGAGCTATGTTATCTTCACGGATACGCTGGGACAGAAAACTCTCTATTCTGGCGGCTGTAATTTCCTCTAAGGTATCAGCCATTACATGAAGGTGTTGCATCGTGTCATTTAGCCTCCGAGAATAGCTGGAACGCCAGCGTTTATTTACGCAAGTACCCATTTCAAGAGAAGGGCAAATCGGTCCAAAGAAAATACGCAACACAGATATGTCTGCTGAGTATGACTTGCGTGTCCTGATCGTCCTAAGAAACTGGCAGAAGTCTTCAAGAAAAGCTGGCAATGGAATTTTTGATGGTGCTATCAATTCACCTTTTGCCTCCTCGCCTTCAATTTGCCGTTTTGTCCGCTTGACTACCCTCCCATCTTTTGTACCGAGTGAATAATAAACCTGTCGGCCGTTAACATAATACTTTATCCACCAGATTCGGCCTTTGCCGCGTTGAAAAATAGATGCCATGGTAACATCTCCTTTCATTCTCCCGAAACCGGGATCGCCTGCCCCATCCCGGGAGATGTTTGGCCAAATTTAGTTGCATTTTAGTTGCAACCTTCGCCGGCCAAATAAAACAGGACAGGCGTAAGTGCCTGTCCCTAAAGATGTTGCCACATTAGCGGGGGCAGGATTCGAACCTGCGACCTCCGGGTTATGGGCCCGACGAGCTACCAGACTGCTCTACCCCGCGGTCATATTAAATTACAAATATATCACAAAAATTGCTTATAGCAAGTAAATATCCCTGACGAAAACGTGCTTTGTAAAAATTCGTTTGAAAATCAGGCGGCTGAAAACCTACAATTTACTTCTAATTTTCTCGGCGATTACCTCGGCTTTGCCGGGGCCATATTTATGTGAAGGCCACTGTGTAAAGACACCATCGCCCGCTTTGCGCGGGATAATGTGAAAATGCAAATGTTCAACGACCTGTCCGGCGGCCCTTCCGTTATTGCAAAGAACATTATAGCCGTCTGCATTGGTCGCCGATGCGACTGCGCCTGCGATTTTGCCTAATCTGCTCAAGATTTGACCCAAGACATCAGGGGGACAACTATGAATTTTATCGAAATGACTGCGAGATATGACAAGTGTATGGCCATCGCTGACGGGGCCTATATCAAGAAACGCTATAACGGCCTCATCTTCGTAGATTTTAACGGCAGGTATCTGCCCGGATGCTATTTTGCAGAAAATGCAATCGGCAGCACTCATTTATTTTGCTCCTAACGACTGCCAGTGAAAAATTACTGTTTGCCCGCAGCGGCTTTTGCCGGCTTTTCTGTTTCGGCTTTTTTGCCCTTTTTTCCGCCCTTGGACTTTTTCTCAATGTTCTTTGCGCCGATAAGCTGCAGCAAAACCAGTTCGCCGTTATCACCCAGCCGTCTCTTGGCCAGGTGAATTATTCTCGTATAACCGCCCGCCCTGTCCAGGTATCTGGGTCCAAGCTCGCTGAACAGCTTGCCGATGACGGTCCCCTTCCTGACCAAAACGCCGTCTTCCTCAGCGTAAATATCATGGTTTCCCAACAGAGCAATCGCCCGTCGCCTGGCGGCAAGCGTTCCTTTCTTCGACAGTGTAATCAGTTTCTCGGCAAATCCTTTAACTTCCTTTGCCTTGCGTATTGTCGTCGAAATTGTCTCATGGTCAAACAGGGACACTGTTAAATTCCGGCGTAACGCAATACGGTGCTGACTTGTTCGACTCAACTGTCTGCCTGCTACTCTGTGACGCATAAACCACAATTCCTCATTTTAGCCCCATTCCAGACACAGGGGCAATTATCAAAATTAATCAATGCCGGTCATTCCCAGCGACAGACCTATATCTGCAAGTTTCCTTTTAACCTCTCGCAAGCTGGTTTTGCCGAAGCTGCGGATTTCCAGCAGGTCGGACTCGCCCATCTTGACAAGATGTCTGACCGTTTCAACCTTGGCTGATTCGAGACAGTTGCTTGCTCTTACTGAAAGTTC
>JAFGRL010000136.1 GCA_016935195.1 Sedimentisphaerales bacterium | reverse complement strand
CTTATAATAGCCCTTAAGGTTTTTACCGAAACATATCCTGTAATTAAAAACAAATTTGCCTGTCTTGGTGTGGCTACCGGAATAATTCCAAATCGCTCGGCATCCCAGCGAGCTGTTATAACCGGCGGAACTTCAATTATTCCACAGCCGGTGCAAAAATACACTGCATGCAGGGAATACTTATTTGCCATCTTAGCAGGGGCTTTGAGCCATTTTGTAATTTGATTTCTATCCAACTGTTAACTCCTTATCCCTGAGGTTATAATCAGACCCACAAAAGCCAGCAGTGTAGGCCACTTCCACAGGTACTTGATTGCCTGTTCGATTCTAAACCTTGGAAAGACAGCGCTTACACATAGGCCAAGCACAAATACCACCAGCATCTTTACAAAGAAGGTAACCGGATTAGTCGCACCCCCCAGAAACAAATTTACGAAAAGGGCTATACTGATAAACAGAACAAAGGCGTGTTCAATAGTAGCCAGGGCTAAATATTTGCCGCCGTATTCGGCCATCGGGCCGGAAGAGATTTCCTGCGGCGCTGAGGCTATATCGAAGGGCCTGATTCCAAGTATGGCTGGCAAGATAAGAAAGTAAGAAAGTCCTGATAAAAATAGTGGGAACGAAATGATTGACCAGCTCGTACTTTGTTGAGCGCTTACCACTTCCACTATAGAAATTGTTTTATAACGGGTCATTACTGCCAGCAGTACAAGGAGTAAAGGCACTTCATATCCCAGGCTCAGAATGAGTTTGCGCGAGATGCCGATACTGATATTGGGGTTAGCTCCTTGACCTCCTGATAAAGCCATACCTAAAGGTGCAAGCAGCATAATGTAAAGAATTACCAGTAATCCGCCCGAGCTGCTTAAAGGACACATTTGGCCAAAGGGAAGAAATAAAACCACCACAACAGAGCCGGCTAAAGAAAGTACTATCCCTAAGTCAAACATACGGCCATGTGATACGCCTTTTTGATAAAATAATTTAATCATGTCGATAACCGGCTGGATAAGAGGAGGGCCATAGCGCCAGTGGATTCTTGCCATAATCTTCCTGGCTAAACCCAGAAAGAACACCCCTACAATCAGAGCTAAAATGGGAGACAGAATTATCTGGGTAATCTTTGCTACCATACTTTCCATTTCATTTGAACAAAAATCAATAATGCCAGAAACAATATTATATACATCACGTAATTACCCACATCTCCGCTGTATATGCGTCTTACACTGCCGGCAAGGCTTCGCACCGAAGAGGCAATCCAATAATAAAATTCATCTATTACGTCCCTCAAGAAAGGCTTTATCATTCTATGCAACGGATTATAGAATTCAGCAGTGTAATGATATTTATCCACCGGCGTATGTGCTCCCGCGGCATAACTATCTTCCTGAGAAACAAGCACCGATTTCGCACCCAAACGAAAGAGTAGCCAGACAATAACACCAGCTACTAACACAGCAGAGAAAATGTTTATTGTATTTAATGCTCCGGTCTCTGAGGTGATTCCCCATAAGCCTACATTTAACGATTCAAAACCAAAAGAGATGCCAATCGCATTGATAACCTTAAGGGGGATACCGGGAAGGATACCAAAGAGAAGAATCGCAACCGATAAAACTACCACAGGCAGTTGCATACTAAACGGTGCTTTCTCTACGTCTTTGTATTTTTCAGGAAGCTGTCCCAGAAATACATTATGAATCAACTTGTATGAGTAAAGTATTGTACCCCAGGTTCCTGCCAGTGCGAAGAAGGCTAAAAATGGAGAACCCTCGAGAATTAAAGTCTTGTAGATTAGCCATTTGGAGACAAACCCACTTGTCAAAGGCACCCCAATCAATGCGCAAATGCCTACTAAAGTACCGATGAAAACAACCGGCATTTTCATAGCCAGACCGCCTAATGAATTAAGATCTCTGGTCTGGGTCCTGAATTCGACTGCACCTACTGCAAAAAACAGAAGTGCCTTAAATAACGCATGATTGAAGAAGTGGAATATGCCTCCGGCTAAAGCTAACTTTGTTCCAAACGCAATTGCTAAAATTATATATCCTGCCTGTCCCACAGTGGACCAGGCTAATAATCTTTTGGCATCCGTTTGCAGCACAGCGATAAACGTCGGGATAATAATAGTAACGGCACCCAGTAAACAAAGCACCGAATGAAAGCTAAACATACCACTGCCCAAACCGAGAAAGAGCTTTAAGCCAACGATAACGTAAAATACCAAGAGAAACCCATAGGTTCCCATCTTTATAAGTATTCCGGAAAGCACCGCAGAAAATGGGGCCGGCGCTTCCGAATGGGCATCGGGCAGCCAGGTGTGAAACGGCAAGACTGCGTTCTTAATCCCGAAAGCAATACCAAAGCCGGTCAGGACAAACAGGATATACCCAGATGAAGCAGAGCTAATCACAGAAGCAATCTGTGATATATTCGAAGTATCGAAAGAAACGTAGAGCGATAACATTACGACAAGGAAACAAACAGAGCCTATAATAGACATTATGATATATTTCATTCCTGCAGCCAGGGCGGGACCTTTGTTATAACTTATGAGCAAAAACGCGCTCCAGGACATCATTTCCCAAAAGATATAGAAAGATACTAAATCGCCTGCCAATACAATCCCGAGCATTGCGGCATTGACAAAGAACATCATCAGGAAATAAAAGTTGGTTTTTTCTCTTGGCCTTATATAGCTCAAAGAGAAGATAATGGAAAGTGCTCCCACAACTGCTATAGTGATAGCAAAGAACCAGGAAAGTGCATTCAATCTTAAGACAAACCCCAGCCCAAAAAATCCTGAATAAAAGGTCGTTTCCAGCGATCTGCCGTAAAGACAGGCGACGAAAGCTACTAAGGCCAAAGAAATGATAACGGCAAAGGACTCCCTGCTCCGGGCAGAGATCTTGCCTACAAGATAAGTCAGCAATGCTCCGCCAAAGGCAATTATAAGTAAAGCAACTAAACTCATCCTAAAACACTCCTGATATAGTCGAGTCTATTAAGAAGCTCTGAAGCAGCCGAGTTCAAAACATCGGTTACCAGTTTTGGATATATCCCCACAACTACTATCAGTACCACAAATATAAACATAGGGATCAAGGCGGTAACGGGAGCTTCCGTCCTTCCGGAATTATTGACCTTTGGTCCCTTAAAATATAGAACCTGGACAACGCGGAAGAAATATCCTGCTTCAATCACCGTACCTAACAAGGCAAGGGCAATAAGCACGTATAGAAAAGCCTCTTGAGTAGCCAGGGCAGCTTGAACAATTAAGAATTTGCTGGGAAAGCCTATAAATGGCGGCAGCCCTACAAGTGAAAATGCGCCTATGGTAAAGGCTAAACAGGTAAGCGGCATCTTTCTGCCCATCCCTTCCAGGGCCGAAATTTCCATCGAGCCGACCCGGTAAATCATATATCCTGCCGCCAAAAACAGCAGTGCCTTACTGAGAGTGTGACTTACCAGTTGGAATAAACCGCCGGTTACTCCGTAAGAAGTACCTATGGCCAAGGCGAACAGGATTAAGCCTATTTGACCTATGCTGGAATAGGCCAGCATCCTCTTGATATTGTTCTGGCTAAAAGCGCACATCTCACCTACTAAAAGAGTTAGAATTCCTAAAAGTGCCAGAAACAGCAAGAAGCTCTGAGCACCAAATATAGTAAATATAACCCTGGCTACAGCGTAAAGCCCCACCTCGATGGCTATGCCGGATAGAATTGCGCTTATAGATGACGGAGCCGACGAATGAGCATCGGGCAGCCAGGCATTTAACGGGAATATAGCTGCCTCGACTCCCAACCCGGTAATAAGTAAAACCATCGGGACAAATAAGAATATCGGGCTCTGTTCCCGCAAAGCGGGGGCCCTGGCCGATGTAATCTTTTCGGCAATATCAGCCATATTAAGCGTGCCGAATTGGCCGTAAAGCAAACCTATCCCTATAAGCAGAAGGCTTGAGCCGACTGCCCCTTGAATCAGGTACTTGACCGCTGACTCGATTCCAGCCCTATCTCTTAAGTAAGCTACGAGGGCATAGGATGAAATGCAAAGAATTTCAAAGAAGACAAAGAGGTTAAATATATCCCCCGTAAGAACAACACCTGTAGCTCCGGTAAGCAGTAATAGGTAGAGCGTATGATACTTTTCTGTAGCACCTTCTTTTATGTAATCCAGGGCATAAATAGAAACTAAAAGTCCTACCAAAGCGATGATGGCGGAAAATAGAACACCTACCGGTCCAGCTACCAGATTAATGCAAAACGGAGGTTGCCAGCCGCCGATAGAGACGATTACGGGATTTTCAAATACTTTGGGAAGTAACAGCAGAGAAACAACAAGGTTAAAACCAAGTGCTACCGGCGGAATCCATTTAGCCCCAGCTTTCCAAAAAAGAGCAACCAAAGGAATGGCAAAGGCCAAACCTAAAGGTACAGCTATCAAAAGCACAGGATAGTTTACCATCTTTGCTCCCTTATTTTACGAAGGTTAAGCGTTCCATAATGCTGATATAATCTAATAGCCAACGAAAGGGCCAATGCTAAAACGGCTACGCCAATTACGATAGCCGTCAGAACCAATGCCTGCGGAACTGGGTCAACCATATACTCGGAGTCTATCCCGGGCCTGGAAAAAATAGGCGCAGTTCCTTTTGTGATGTAACCAACAGAAATCAGAAACAGATTTACCCCTGTATCTAAAATGCCCAGGCCGATGATGACTTTAATAAGATTATGTTTAACCAGAATGATATAAAGCCCAATTAATATAAGTCCAAAGGCTCCTATATAATAAACGTAATTATTTAAAAAACTCATTGTGTCCTCAACTGGCCTCAATTAAGTTGTCAATAATACTGGCTAATTCTGAACCGACCTTAAATCCGATGGCAATATAAATAATGGGGATAATGCCAGCACTAAAGAGTGCATTGGCTGTTCCCTTAGGCAAAAAGTTTAAGAGGAAATAGCCGCCGAAAGCTAAACCAAGCAGGCCTATTACTACAAAGGTCAGACCTCCTAAAGACTCTGCAAATTTAGATGCTTTCTGGCTTATTCTTTTTTCTCGGCAGCCAAGATAAATTAAAAGAAAGCCAGAGGCAATGATCGCACCTCCCTGAAAGCCTCCTCCGGGGGTAAGATGTCCGTGAATAAAAACATAGGTGCCGAAAACGAGAATAAGAGGAAACAGAACTCTGCAGCCGGTTGAGAGTACCAGGCTGGCCGGCGCTACTTCTCTCATTGTTTTTTTTCTGACGGTGCTCAGAACCGCTCCTAAGCCGATAGCTACAATAAATAAAACCGTAACTTCACCTAAAGTATCAAAGCCTCGATAACTTACTACCACGGAGGTAACTATATTGGTAGCTCCAGTTTCTTTTATACCTTCGTTAATATAATGTTTACCTACTTTTGTCTTAGGCACTCCAAAGGGAATCTTTGCCAGTGACAGGCTAATTCCAAAGGCTACTATTACTAATAAAAGGATGCTAATTATCCTTCTCATTCTTCGTACCTTTTTGTTCTTCTTATAGCAATAATAAAGATAGCGGTAGTTAATGCTGCGCCAATTGAGGCTTCAGCCATTGCCACATCGGGGGCGGCAAGCAGCAAGAAAAGTACCGAAGCAATTAGACTTACCAGAGCTGCGGCAATTACCGCGCTAATTAAATCTCTAAAAACAGAGGCTACGACGGCCCCAACAAGCATTAAAACTACTAAAAATGAAACAATAAAAATCATTGTGTCTCCTCCACCTCTTCTAACTTGTCGTCAATGGGTTTACACTCCTCAAACTCCTTAGTTTTATCTACAACGCTTCTATCACATAGAGGAACACCACTCTTACAAGATGCTCTGCCTAAGGCATGGTTAGAAATAGGATTGGTGATAAGGATAAACAGAGCAATAATCAACGCCTTTGGCAACCAGGCAGGCTGGGTTATCCCAACGCCGACAATGGTCAGGAAAGCGCCCAATGTTGTACACTTTGTTCCTGCCTGCAGGCGGTTGTACACATCAGGCAGTCTAAAAATGCCCAGACTTCCTAAAAGGAGGAATATAGTCCCGATTGCTGTAACGATAGCCCCTGCCAAGTGCACTTAAATTCCTTTTTCCAAAAATCTGGCAATAGCAACTAAACCGATAAAAGTTAAGACCGCATAAACCAAAGCGACATCCAAATAAACATATCTTTTAAATAAAAAACCCAAGAGCACGAGCAGTGCGGTGGTAATCGTAGCCACCGCATCCACTGCCACTGCCCGGTCCGGTGCGGTAGGGCCTTTGAGCACACGTAAAAGGCACAAAATAAGCGCCAGCCCTATGATCACAAGAAAGGTAATTTCACTCATATTAAACGCCATAACTTATTGCCTTATTTGCATATATGAATAATGCAATTAAATTGCCAAAAAAATTATTTCCTTTTAATTATTTCCATAATTTTTCTTACTCGCACATCAATCACTCTGTAGCATGTTTTGTTTCCTTCTCTTCTGCCTTTAATGATACCTGCATTTTTCAATACTCTGAGATGCTGCGAAACTGTAGATTGAGGCAGACCAAGAACTTTTTGAATATGTCCTACGTTGCATCCGTCCTTGAGAAGGCCGGCTACAGTCTTTAATCGCGCCGGATGAGCCAGGGCCTTTAGCACCTCACTAGTTTCTTCATAGCTTAATGTCACCTCTAAACTCCTTTACATCTTCGTCAGAGCAACCTCGGCGGCATTCTCGACCTGATGAGATATAGGCGAGGCTGTAAGCAGGGGATGCGTGCCCACCTGAAAAGTTACTATCTCATCTGCTCTCAATCTTCTCTGTATAAGAGCTCCAATAAAATTTGCTACCTTACCAGCGGTCATGCTACCATAAACCTGACCGCCCAAAAGTACACGAGTATCCCTTTCAAAAACCAGCTTTACTGCCAAGTTCCTCGTACCAGGAATTGATGCAGGGTGTTTATCCGGCGCCTCAGCCTCTCCAGTAACAACCTCAAACCCTGCTTCCTTTGCCTCTCTTTCTGTCATGCCAGCCGATCCAATAGCGAGGTCGCCTATAACAGTACCAAAGACCCCGATAGGACATTCACTGCGATGACGCAGTCTAAACAGATTTGCACCAACCACCCTCGCTTCCATGGTCCCGATGGAGGCAAGCCTGAGAAATGTTGGCCTGCCAGTGAAAAAGCATCTTTTTTGAGTACAATCGCCTGCCGCAAAAATATTTTTGTTGCTGGTTCTCATAAATTCGTCAACGTATATACCCTCCTTCTCGTTAACTTCCAAGCCGCTATCCAGGGCAAGCTGAACATTTGGAATTGCTCCTATTCCTAAAATAAGCACATCTGCCTTGATCTTCTGACCGTTGTCTAATTCTACATAATCTACCTTTTTATTTCCTAAGATAGCTTCCACCATCCTATTGACCAATACCTTTATACCTCTTTCCGACAGTTTCTTCTCCACTCGAACGCATATCTCCTCATCGCACGCCAAAAGGAGACAGTGAGGCAAAAGTTCGATGACAGTCACATTGGCAATCCCCCGCTTCTTGCACTCGTCAGCAAATTCCAGCCCAATGAAACCGCCCCCGATGATAACCAGGTCTTTAGCCTTGTCTAAAGCCTTCAGAACCTTTTGAAGATATTCTACGTCCTTCCATACCGCAAAAACATTATCCAGTTCAACTCCTGGGATTGGAGGTACATGCGGCAGTGAACCTGTCGCCAGAACCATTTTTTCATATTCAAAAAACCTGCCGTTGAAAGTCTCCACTGTTCTGCGCTCTTTATTGATGGAGACCACTTTGTCTATAATCAGCTCCACATTATTTTTTCCAAGAACACTATCAGGGATGAGGTTTTTATCCGGCGATCCAACAGTACCGAAGATGTAAGGAATGCCGCAAGGAATTAGTACCTCTTTCTCTTTACGAATCAAAAGAATCTTTGCGTCCGGATAATATCTCCTTGCACTGATGGCAGTTGTGATACCCGCTGCGCTTCCGCCTATGATTAATATGTCTGCTTTTTCCATAGTAATAGCGATGGTTGGCTGCCTGTTTATGAAAATATTACCCTTAAGTATTTCTCAAATCTTTGGCCTATCATATTTGTTGCCTCATCAATATCTTCGGCCTTTACATTTATCCAGTGGATAAGAAGCTTATCGCCAATAACATCCAATGTAAACGTCCCAGGTGTTAAGGTAATGGAATTGGCTAAAATTAACTTTCCAATATCGGATTTAAGCGATGTTTTAATGATTACAATGCCGGGCTTTATAGGCATTTTTGGGTGGACGACTCGATAGGCAACGTCAAAATTGGCCTTGATTATCTCCCAGAAAAGCACAATTATGTACACAAGAGAAAATAAAAGCCTCTTTATGTTTAGCGGCGGCAAACCTAACTTAGAGTAAATGCCAGCTCCAAAAAGCGAAATAATCAGGCAAACCAAACCTCCGCAAACCAGCTCCGGCCAGTCTAATTTCGAGATCAAAGCCAACCACAGGGCAAAGGTGATGACCAAAAGCCAAGCAAATCCTTTTACCTTTTCTCTTGCTGAACGGGCCGTTTGTGACATTTATAAGTTTTTATCCTACAGTACGAACAAACTTGCTTTCACAGATAGTTGTAAATTTCCTATACTCTGCCTCTGCTGGCAGAAACTTGGTAATCTATACGAAGCCGAATAAAAAGACAAGCAAATTTTCTCGGTATCAATCTCTGGCCTCGTCAACTAACTTAATCTTAGATTTTTAACCGAAAAGGTTATCGGTGTTGAGTTTCTTGGAATTAGCTCACGGGTCAGCTGGGAACAGCTTTCATCGTTACAATTCCAAACAGCGTAACCAAAAACTTGTGTTAATTAACCACATTCCTTGACGGTTTCAGTCCCACTATCTATAATGCGCTCCAACTATTGAACAGCATAAAAAGTAAGGAAATAATATCGTGAGGCAGTGGCGCTTTGAGATTTTCAATCGTACTGGTTTTACAGACATACACGGCGAGGGTGTCCTGGAAGAAATTAGGGAGCTTGGCATGTCTTCTATCGAGGCAGTTCAGTCGGCTAAAGTATTTCTGATAGAGGCGGACTTCGATGACAAATTTGCTGATCGATTAGGTAAAGAACTTTTGGCCGACTCGGTTTGCGAACAATACTATATTGGCAGAAGCGGCCCGCCTTCAGGGCTTGCAAAAGCCACGCTGATTGAAGTACATCTAAAAAGCGGTGTTACCGACCCAGTGGCCGAGTCGGTAACTAATGCAATTGCGGATATGGGGACAAAGGTCAACAATGTCCGCACTGCCCGAAAATATGTCCTACTTGGTGAATTAAGTCAGAGCCAAATTGATACTATCGCAAAGAAAATCCTTGCGAATGACTGCATTGAAGTATGTGTTATAGGCAACGAGGCCGAGCCGCCAAGTCCGCATCTAAAACCTTATGAGTTTCAGCTTGCGCACTGGCCGATACTTCAGCTCGACGACGAAAGTCTTGTAGCTTTAAGCAGAGAAAAAGACCTTTTCCTTAATCTCATCGAGATGCAAACAATCCAGAAACACTACCAACAACTTGGCAGAGAGCCTACCGATGTTGAACTCGAGACTATCGCCCAGACCTGGAGTGAGCATTGTGTACACAAAACTTTTAAGAGTTCTGTCGATATGTCATTTAACGGTCAAGATATACATCTTGATAACCTGCTGAAAGACACCGTTTTTAAGGCAACCAAAGAACTTAATAAAAGCTGGTGCATATCGGTTTTTTCTGATAATGCAGGAGTTGTCGAATTCGATGAGGATTCGGCTGTCTGTTTTAAGGTAGAGACGCATAATCGACCTTCGGCGCTGGACCCTTACGGCGGCTCGGCTACAGGCATAGGTGGCGTGATTCGCGACCCAATGGGAACGGGGCTGGGTGCAAGACCCATCGCCAATACAGACATATTTTGTTTTGGTCCACCCGATAAGAAACTCGAAGAGATACCCAAAGGCGTTCTGCACCCGAAAAGAATTATGAAAGGTGTCGTAGCCGGTGTTCGTGACTATGGCAACAGAATGGGAATACCAACGGTAAATGGTGCAATCTATTTCGATGACAGATACTTAGGTAATCCGCTGGTTTATTGCGGCAATATCGGCCTGATGGACAAAGGCAAATGCTTCAAGAATCCGCAGAGTGGAAACGCTATTATCTTAGTCGGCGGCAGGACAGGGCGAGACGGGATACACGGAGCCACTTTTTCAAGCGGCGAAATAACTCACGAGTACGAAACAATTTTTTCTCACGCCGTCCAAATCGGCAACCCGATAACCGAAAAGAAAATGCTCGATGTGCTGATTCAGGCAAACCAGGCCGGACTGTATGAGGCAATCACAGATTGCGGGGCAGGGGGGCTAAGCAGCGCAGTAGGTGAAATGGGAGAAGACCTTGGAGCAGAAGTCAATCTGGAAAAAGTCCCATTAAAGTACGCCGGGCTCAACTATACCGAAATCTGGATTAGCGAAGCACAGGAAAGAATGGTGTTAGCTGTTAAGCCCGAAAATTTAGACGCAATAATGAAACTTTTCGAGGATGAAAATGTAGATGTAACCTTAATTGGTAAATTCACCGACGATAAAAAACTGACACTAAGATACAACGGCCAGCAGGTAGGTCAGCTCGATATGGATTTTATGCATGAAGGTGTACCAAAATATTCGCGAAAGGCACACTGGAGGCGCCCTGAGCTTATCCAGCCTAACATAGCAGAAAAAGATAATTACAATGATGAGCTTTTGCAAATTCTCTCATCTTACAACGTCGCCAGCAAGGAATGGGTAATTCGTCAATATGACCACGAAGTTCAGGGCGGCTCTGTCGTCAAGCCATTAATGGGCGTTAACAATGATGGCCCGAGCGATGCGGCAGTAATCCAGCCAAAGTTGGATTCTGAAAAAGGCCTGGTCATAAGCTGTGGTATGAATCCGCTATACGGCGATATCGACCCGTATTGGATGGGGCTGGCAGGTATTGATGAGGCAATCAGGAATTTGATATGTGTAGGTGGACGGGCTGATCGAATTGCTCTATTGGATAATTTTAGCTGGGGTAATTGCACAAAGCCGGAAACCCTCGGCCCATTAGTACGAGCGGCCCAGGCCTGCTATGACGGTGCAATGGCTTTCCAGGCACCGTTTATCTCAGGCAAAGATTCGCTAAACAATGAATTTTCCTGTGAAGACGGAACACAAATATCAATCCCTCCGACGCTTTTGATAAGTGCCATATCATTAGTCGATGACACAGCCAAGTGTGTAACAATGGACCTGAAAGAATCCTCGAACCTACTCTTTATAGTCGGCGAAACCAAAGATGAGTTAGGCGGCTCACATTATTATAAAATTCACAACCAGCTTGGTACCAACGTTCCGAAAGTGGACCTTAAATCAGCTCCACAAATCGCCGGCAGAATCACCGAGGCTGTTGCAAATAGTCTTATAGTTAGCTGTCACGACTGCTCTGAAGGCGGCCTGGCTGTGGCGCTGGCGGAAATGGCCTTTGCCGGCGGCTTTGGCATAGAAGCAGATTTGCGGGGACTGCCCAGGGACGCGCTGTGCCGAAGGGTTGATTCGCAACTTTTCAGCGAGTCAACTTCCAGATATATAGTGGAAGTTCAGCCGGATAATTTCCACGACTTCGCAAAAGCTATGCTTAATTTACCTTTCGGGCAAATCGGGAAAGTTACTGATGAACAAACTCTAATAGTAAAGGCTGAAAACGGCAAAGACGTCATCAACATAGACATCGATTCACTTAAAAAGGCCTGGCAGCAAACGTTTGATTGGTAACAAAGAAAAAATACGAAATAAGAAGGTAAAAAGGTCTGAAATGACTCAGGTATGGCAGATTGCGGCTGGTGAGCCTGGACGGAATTACACACCCTTGTTCATCAAGCACGACGTTATGTTCTTGGGGCCTGGGCGATATGGACCATATAGCGACGATGTTTACAGGGCGCTTATTGACAAAAGGCTGTGGTCGGGCCAAAAGATTAGCACGATTAGGCAGTTTGCTACGAAAGTTAAGCGGGGAGACATTGTCCTACTAAGAAATGGAAAGCAGGTGCTTTCGATAGGTGTTGTAGCCGAGAAGGAATATGAGTACAACGAAACTTTCGATGATGTTTTGGGATGGGATCTTCAACATACCCGGCGGGTAATCTGGCAAGATTTGACCTGTGAGTTGAAGCAAATCCAAAACAGAAGCCCGCTCTATGGTAATATCAGAGGGCCAATGTCTATGTTTACATCTGTAAAGAAACCTCAAATTCTTAATCAAATTGACCATTTATTTGACCGGTGCCGAACTCGACCACTAAAACCAATGCCCGGTAAACTACCTGATCCACTGACTTTGGAAGAACTAGGTGAAGAATTGTTTTCAAAGGGCTTGTCTAATAAAGCCGTTGATAAAGTGATTTTGGCGATACAAAGGCAACGGAGGCTTGCTAAATGGTATGATGAGTATGGGAAGGAATCGGTCAGGCCGAGAGAACATGAAGGAGTGGCTCATATGATATTGCCGCTTCTATTGGCATTGGGATGGTCAGAGCAACTACTGGCGGTGGAATGGCACAAGATAGACCTTGCAGCTTTTTCGGGTACTCCGACAACAGAGGAGAATTGTTGTCTTGTCTGTGAAGCCAAGGGATTGGAACGTGCTTTAGAGGGAAAAGTTTTTGACCAAGCCGTTAAGTATGCTGATGGACTAAAGCCGAATAACTGCAAGAAAATCCTACTTACAGACGGAATAAGACTCTATCTGTATCAAAGAAAAGAAAATGGCAAATGGAAGCAATCACCGGATGGTTATTTGAATATCAGGTTAATTCGCACCAACCATATAGCTCCGGCAGATACCAATGCAGTTGACATAATAATGGCATTGACCCCTGCGGGCATAAACAGAGTTAGTATTAACACAGAGCTATGATAAAGAGTAGATTCCCGCTTGCGCGGGAATGACATACATTGAGGTAGGAAGTGACAAAGGTAAAAGCGATAGTTTTGCGAGCAGCAGGGATAAATTGCGACTCGGAAAGCGAGTATGCCCTCGAATTGGCAGGCGCTCAGGCCCGGCGTGTGCACATAAACAAGCTGATTAAAAAAGAGATTACTTTGGAAGATTACCACATACTGGTTTTTCCCGGCGGGTTTAGCTATGGCGATGATGTGGCTGCCGGCAGGATTCTTGCAAACCAGGTTAAATATCACTTGCACGAACCTATTAAGAAATTCATAAACGATGGGAAATTGGTGCTCGGAATCTGCAATGGTTTTCAGGTGCTGGTTAAGGCGGGAATATTGCCGGGCGGCGACTTTGCCGATAACAGCCAAAAGGTTACCATAACCTACAACGATAGCGGCAAATTTGAGGACCGCTGGGTATATCTGGCGCCCCAAACGCAAAAGTGCATTTTTATTGAGCCTGGTAGAGGTATCTATCTGCCGATCGCGCACGCTGAAGGAAAGGTTGTAGTTGGCGACGCCGATACGCTGGAAAAATTGCAATCACAAGGGCATGTTGCGTTCAAATACGTCGATAGCAATGGCAAAGAAGGAGATTACCCTGTCAATCCGAACGGCTCTACGGCTTCCATAGCCGGCCTTGCCGACTCTACGGGGCGAATCTTGGGACTTATGCCTCATCCTGAGAGGTTTGTAAGACGTACTCAGCATCCTCACTGGTCCCGTCTAAAGAAAGATCGTAGTAGCGACGGAATCAGGATATTCGAAAATGCGGTCAGATTTGCACGGCAGAACCTTTAAGAGACCGCAATAATAAAAAAACGTATCGGTTATCCTGGTACGCTCGAAAAACATCAGGGCCAAAGTTCTCTATCTGTGCCAATCCATGCAGCTGAAAAGATAGCTAAGTCCTTGAAGTCGACCACACAATCGTCGTTGTAATCATAATCCGGTTTATACAGGCATATGGCTGGGTACCGTCTGATGTCGTCAAAGTATACCGTGCCTGTGCCGCTGGGGTCAGGATGAGAGTCGCGATCGCCAAAGCCAATGTACAGTGTCTCTAT
>JAFGRL010000135.1 GCA_016935195.1 Sedimentisphaerales bacterium | reverse complement strand
ATTTTACTGCAAATTTCCCTTGACTTCCCATCATATAGCTATATAATTGGATTGTATTTTAGGGTTTACCTAATATACCGAAAGAAAGACGGAGACGATGAAGAAGAGGGCCATGCCTTTATGTTTTGCTTTTGGTTCCAACTCTATGATTGGAGTGTGCGCAAAGAAATCGTTTTTGAAAGGGATTGAAAATGAAAAAGTTTGTATGTGTATTTACGGCATGTTGTATTTTTGTGGCGGGATGCGCAGGACATGAGGCCAATCTGGTTCGAGTTCGCCAGTTTGGAGACGAGCAAAAAACCTGTGATGAGTTGCGGACAGAGTTGTATTATATTGAAAACGAGATTTCCCGCTTGCTGCCTAAATCCGATAAAACTGGAAGAAACATTGCGTTGGGAGCAACAGGCATAATCTTTATTGTGCCTTTGTTCTTTATGGACTTGAAGCAGGGCGAAAAGAAAGAAATCGAAGCATACAGACAAAGGTATAATCATCTGCTTATGATAACTCAACAAAAGGATTGCAAGTTGCCGACCGCATTTTCTGTAGAAACAAAAACTATCAGCCAAAAGGAGTATGAAGAATATCAGCGGTATCTTGAAGAGCAAAAGAATAACGAATCACAGACCAAAACTGAAAAGTAACTGCCCTTTTACTGCTCGGCATAAGTGCGGTGATGTTGAGAAGAAGAAAACATTAACAATTTTTGAGGAGGTAGAGTGATGAGAAGCAAATCAATTCTTGTGGTAGCAATTGTACTAATGACAACAGGCGTTTCACCGGCGGTTACAATGGATTGGGTAACTGTAGGTGATGCAGGAAACAATGCCGATGCTACTGGCTACGGCGGTGTTGGTTATGAGTACCAACTCGGCAAGTATGAGGTAACAAATTCGCAATATTGTGAATTTCTCACTGCAGTAGCAGCCACGGATACTTATGGCCTGTATAACACAAATATGGCGAGCGGCTATGAAAATACAGGTGGTATTATACGAAGTGGTAGTTCTGGCAGTTATACGTATGCGGTAAGAACAGGACGTGGGAGCAACCCTGTTAAATATGTGAATTGGTACAATAGCCTGCGTTTTGCTAATTGGTTGCATAACGGTCAGCCTACTGGCCAACAGAATGATTTAACTACTGAGGATGGCGCTTACGATATGGATGGAGACCTCACCACCCATAAATCTAATGCATTGGCGTGGCTTCCTACTGAGGATGAATGGTATAAGGCTGCATATTATAAAGCTGGAGGGACAAACGCTGGCTATTGGAACTATGCCACACAAAGCAATTTGTGTCCAACACGTGAAACACCTCCCGGAGGCGAAAACTCTGCAAATTATAACTGGATAGTTGGAGGCCTTACAGACGTAGGAGCCTACATCGCATCTGACAGTGCCTATGGTACATTTGACCAGAATGGAAACTTGTGGGAATGGAATGAAGCGTGGTTTGATTTAGCTCCCGTTGTTCGCGGTAGTTCATGGCGTTGTGATGCAAGCGGCATGCCTGCTTCTTACCGACTTAACACTTATGGCTACAACTCAGAGGATGAAAGCACTGTTGGCTTTCGTGTCGCCTCCGTCCCCGAACCATCTACGCTCTTACTGCTCGGCTTGGGTGGAGTGATGTTGAGAAGGAAACGTAGTTAAGTTATCCTACCAGAGTCTTACAGAATAGCTCTCAGAGGCACTTAACGCCCGTAGAATCGCCGAACCCGGCCTTGGAGAGTAGTTATATAGCCTATTTCACAAATCAGCCACGATTTGAAAGCCCAATTGATAAGGTTCATTGCCGCTGAACCCTTAGGGGTGGGGGCTACCCCATCTTGCAGCAAACCACTCCCTAAATCTAACCATTTATGAAACAAGGACTTATAGCTCATTCAGAATATCTTCAGAAAAAGTGAAAATATTCAGCCATTTTGTGTGATGATCCAATGGCTTTTATTAATTATACTTTTTATAGGGGGTGGCAGTAAAAATGAGCAAGGTGGACTTGGTTTTAGCTTTCATAATTCTATCCATAGGCACGGCTATAATCATTATCCTGCTCAAAGGCTTATAACTGGCCCTACCTTCAGATGTTATTATGAGACCAAAAGTATTGGAAGCCTGACTATTTCACAACTTTGTTCTTTTTTGGATGTGGGAATGAAACATGAACAATTTTAATCACAGAAAGGGAGCCGCACTTATCCTGTCGATGATATTTGTGCTCATATTTGCAGCACTTGCTGTTTCTATGGCCGCCCTTTCAGGAACGAACGTACAGATTGCCAACAATCAACGGTTTACTAATCAAGCGATGGCAGCTGCTGAATCAGGACTGGGGGTCATGCGTTTCTGGTTAAGTCGAATCCAAATGCCTAGCTCAACACCACTAGCAAATTACTTTGATTCAGTAATAAATAACTTACAGAGCGACTTAGCTGCTAATTACGTTTCTAACATAACTGTTAGCAATAATGGCCTTACCGGTTCAGTAATGCTTGATTCTGTAAAAAAGTGCAGTTTCAGTTCAAAACTTTATATCGACCCCGCCAGTCCAACCGTTTTACAGGTTACAGTTACGGGAATTGCTGGAGGTATGAAAAGAAAAGTAAGGGCCTGTTTCAATATATCACCGTATGAATATCCGATTTTTAATTATGGCTTTGCAACTAAAGGCGCTGTACATTTTCCACAGAACCCTACTGTTAGTGGCGCAAATAATTTTTGGGAGGCAGACATATATATCGAAAGTATGAATGACCCAGTTGCACTTTTTGCCGGAGGCAACATAAATCTCGATGGTGATATCGCTATAGCCAATCCACTTGGTTCTACAGACTTTCAACAGGATGTTATAATTGCTGGGGAACATGGTCAATCAGCCATTGACAACCATGTTTTCATCGGTGTTGACCCTGTGGAATTTCCAGTACCTGACACACCGCATTTCCAACAGTATGTTACAGGAAGTACAATAGACTCATTAACTGATACCACCAGTAGCATGATAATTACTAATTCAACCATATCAGCTGGTACAAATCCGACTTTTGGAGGGAATGTTACAATAGAAGGCGTTCTTTTTGTCGAATCACCTAACATTATCATATTTGACCGTAATGTCCAGCTCAATGGGCTTATAGTGGGTGATGGGGGTGTAATAAACGAAGGTACAGACGCCATCACTTTTCGCGGCAATTTCGCCACCGGCCCATATCCAGCAGGTATAGAGTTCGATGCTATTCGCCAAGAGACAGGTTCTTCAATCATCGCACCGGCATTTGGCGTATCATTTGAGGGTAACTTTTCAGCACTTGATGGTGTGATAGCGGTTGATGGTGCGAGCTTTTCTGGCAATGCAAGCGCTGTCGTCAAAGGCACTATCATTAATTATTCTGACAATCCTTTGACGGTTTATGGTAATGCAAGCATAACCTTCGACAGGCAAAGCTGCACAAAAATTCCTGCTGGTTTTGATCTGCTGCGAGTCCTAAAGTATGACGCTTCGACTTATTCTGAGCCAATAATCTAATGTTGATAATTGAATTTTCGGCTATAAAACCACCTCTCCATATCAGCTTAAGCCTCCCCACAGAATCCCACAGGATAGCTCTCAGAGCCACTTGACGCTCGTAGAATGGCCGAACTGGTCAGGAAAACGGTGGTTTTCCCTATTTCTCAAATTGGCCACGATTTGAAAGGCCAATTGATAAGGTTCATTGTAGCTGAACCCTTAGGGGTGGGGGCTACCCGTCTTGCAGGAAACCACCTTTTGATTTTGTCTATTATTTTAAGCTGAAAAAGCATTTTTCTCGCCCTTCGTCTTTTTCCCTTGTTTTAGCCTGTTTTACAGGCATTTTGGCCCAAAAATGAGGGTCTTGGTGACGATAATTTACCGTTTATCACCGTTTTTAATGGCTTTTTTGAGCCAAATCTGCTTATAGCATTTCAGGACTGTATGGCCTCTATTTCGGCTTCCACTCTTACATTATCATACATTGAGAAACCCAATATTCCCCAAGATTTCAGCCCCAACCTTATCATTTCTTAACATCCTCCACCTCTCAAAAGTAATGTTTTAGCCGTATATTGTCGTACCTTACCGCAGGTTTTTGCAGATTCTGCTCTACCAAATGTCAACGTTTGTCAGTCTGCCATGAACTGTGAGGTATTAACCGAATATTAAATTCGGGTAATATCGTTTGTGCAATTAGCCGATAATAAAGAATTGCAGGACATTTTAGAGAACCGGTTTTGTAAGGGGGCAAAAATATGACAGATAACAAACCATTTGTTCAGCAGAAGGAACGGAGGCAGAGTACTCGCCGGCAAATTCCTAAGGCAGTTAATACTAAAGTCATAGTCTCACCCCAGCAACTTGCAGGAGATAGCAAAGAGGATTATTGGGAAGGTTGTTTGTATAATATCTGTGAACTCGGAGCACAGATTATATTAGAGGAAGCCTGCTGGGAACAGTTGCTACCAAATCAGATGGTAAAGCTGCAACTTGAAATTTCTTCAAGTGAAACCAACATTAAAGCTGAAATGATTGGTCAGGTTGTATATATTTTGTCTGGGGAGC
This sequence comes from Sedimentisphaerales bacterium, assembly GCA_016935195.1. Lineage (GTDB taxonomy): Bacteria > Planctomycetota > Phycisphaerae > Sedimentisphaerales > Anaerobacaceae > JAFGRL01. The sequence continues at coordinate 10,576 of JAFGRL010000135.1, read as the reverse complement.
AAGATAGGAGCATTAAACTGCGTGTTAAGTTCTTAGAATCTGAACTTAACACTGATACAAAACGGCTAATTCCTCAGGCCTGCGAGGCTATAGCCTATTGTCATGCAAGTGAATTTGGTGAGTGCCCAAACCTGTAAGTTCCTTTGAAGGCGCTACTCTTTACTTGTTGGTCTCTATTATGAGAATCAGCAGGGGTGGCCTGTTAGCTATGGGAGTATTTTTTCTTATTATATTTGGCACAATAGCTATAACAGCACCAAAGGAATTTCCCTTAGCATTGCTGAAGACGTTGTGCACGGTGTCTTCGTGCGGTTCGCCGAATCTGTTGACAGGATCAGGCTAAGTGGAAATCTGAAAGGCTACCTGAGGGTTTGTGTTATCAATGCTGCCCGCGTTAAATTCAACATCTCCACAGAGGGCGATTTTCGCATACTCCAAGGAAACTCAACCTATAATTCTTCCGCAGCATAAATTTTCTGGGAAAAACAATAAGAAAATCTTAGTAATGAACTTTTAAGAGAATTCTTGGAATCCTATGCTAAATAATTTGGGAGAACCATTGTCTCCAAGTAAACAAATTCTAATACGAAATGGCACATAAATATTGTTGAGGTTGTCATTATTTGACCAACAAGCTGAAAAATTAGTATCATCAACCTGCATAGGCATACATTCGTCGTAGGTAAAACCTGGCAATGCCTTTCCAGTAACTGCATTAACTAATTCAACTATAATCCGACCATGTGTGCAATCAGCATTTAAGATTAATCGAACCTGGTTTTTGCCCATTGTTAAAGGTATGGTTTCGATTTGACCTTCTGTTACGCCGCTTTTTAATTGTATGCTGCTAAAACCATCTAGCCTAAGTTTTGCCAAACCCATAGATTTAATAAACGGTCCACCACCAACCTCCAGATCCTGCGTACCACCATAGTATAACCATATCTCGTCATTGATAATTAATGGTATTGATGAAACGAGCATACTACTATCCCATTGATCAGGTTTCCCTCGCTCGATAACCTTTTCCCCACAATTCAAATAGTTAAAATTAAATCCATCACGACTCATCGCTAGTTCGATATCAGCTGCAATTGCAAATCCGGGCGAGCCGGTGGGATTATACAAATACTGGTACAAGGCTAAATAATATCCTGCATATTTAAAAACAGAAACGTCGTGAACATCTCCAAAAGGACCAGCAGGCACAAATGGACAACCACGTAATTCCGGAGCCATCACAGGATTATTCTCATATGCGGTCCAATGAACTGCATCAGGGCTATAAATCACCGCTCCGCCCCTTTGTCCCTGAGTTATAGAAGTATAACCATAGGCCTTGAATAGTTTATTAGGGTCGGCTTCATCTGTATCTCTAAACATACTCTGTGGTACTACTTCTACATTCTTACCACCGGGGCATTCGATCTTAATCGGCTGTCTATTCCACTTTATACCATCAGGCGAGGTAAATAACCTGCCATGATAACGACCACCACCACGCTCCAGTTGTCCCTGTAACAACAATTCTTCAGTACGAGAATAATAGTAACCTTCCAGCAATTTATAAAGCTTGTTCGGATCTGATTCCTGATCATCTCGAAATAAACTGCTTACCATAGCTGGCATATCTGGTAGTATGTTTTTATTTATGCCTGTTTTATAACCTGTATCAATGCGCTTCCATTCCAGACCGTCATTACTCTCTGCGTAACCTGTCCTATACGTGTGCCACCAAGGAACCGATGAATCTGGTATACAAGAGGCATACCACAACCGAAACCGGCCATCCTCATACAAAACTCTTCCGCTATTAAATGTATTCGTTGCATCAAATCGGTTAGGATTATTCGGTTCGAAAAGCGGGTTTAGTTCACTCTTAACTGCTTTACCAGCAATGGTCTGCAATCCCTGCATATAAGCAACTTCCTGCATATCCAAAAATAATATTTTTCTGCCTGGCTGAGCAGGAATAAAAGATAGTGGTTTCACTATGGAAAATGCCCGAGCAACAATGGGGTCTTCAGCATGTAGGTATACAGCAATATTATTATCCTTGTCCTTATCTTTAGGTACAAAGAGCCTCCCGATGGGCAAAAAGCGATATTCCTGCCGAGTTGGTCTACTTCTTATACCTGCTGCTGTTGTAAGAGGACCCCAGCTATGGCCAAGCCATCGGCTTGAAAAAATATAATTACGGGTTGAATTAATGAAGAACACCCACACCGTTCCGTTATTATCAATGGTGAACTGTGGGCTGTGGAATATCTCACGGTGAAACCTTGCGTCGTTAGTTAAAAGTCCAGATTGTACGATCTTATTATTATCAATCAGAGAGTATTCTATGCCAGTGGATTGATCTGCTTCAAAGGCAATCAGGACTTTTTTGTCATTTGTGAAAGTTATTACTGGTTGTCTTCCCTTGCGCCGCAGGATTAAAGGTGAAATATTTAAGTTTGACAGTTGTCTATTTTCTGGTTGGATAAGAGTATAAAAAACTCTTTCGAAAACATCAGACCAAGTTATGTGAAGTACCCCATCGGTTCCGAACATAGCAGTAGGAGGAAAAAGACCTTTACCAGTAAATAATTTTTGATATTGCCAGTTCCCGTCTTTCGAAGTCACAAGTCCAATTTCATCTAGATTATCTTCATGCCGATTTTGGAGAGATGTCATTATCAAGCTGCCTTCGTCAGAGATCAGCAAATCACCAAGAATCTTGAAAGACAAAGCAGTATGTTTACTACCAGCTGTACCAACAATTGGCTCCCAAAAAATGGCCTTTTTTAACTGTGTTATAGATATGGGTAATTTCATTTTGCTTCGTATCACAGATATTCCAGAATCGTCGCTGTAAACCACATACAGCAGTCCATTCTTATCCTTAATTATTGCACTTGAGACTATTTCACCATGAACTGTTTTTATTGCCAAACCAGCTGGCCCAGCGATGTTTACAAATCCACCTAAATTAGGCTTGCCACTGTTATCAATTCGCACCTCTGTTAATCTGAGTATTGTTGAACCTCTGGCTGAATCTGTTTCCAGAACAAGCCATTTATTTTTACCAGCTGTAATAATGTTCTTGCCATGATTATTCCGTACCAGAAATTCATATAGCATATTATCCAAATTACCTTCTCGAACAGCTGTTTTCATTTCAAGCTCGCTTGTATCTTTACGTGCAACTGTAATTTTAGAGGCAGAACATGATACAACAGTTAGCAGTAATGCACACAAGCCAGTGTTATAAATAGCTTTAATAATCATAAAAATACCTCCTAGTTTTCAAAGAAACCTGCAATATACATTACTTTAAATACTCGACTTTTTGCCGTCTTATATGATATTACTTTTTACTGTGGGCCAAACGTTTGTCAATCCATATTGCTGCCTGTTCTGCCGCTCCTGCGGGAGTAGTATGTCCGCGAGGTTCGGGCATTACATGAAGCTCTATGCGGGATTTCTTACAGGATAAGTCCGAAACTTTCCGTGCAAAGCCAATAACTTTATCAGTATCTACAGCAGTGTCTTGATCACCAATTACTAACCATATGTCTCGGCCTACAAGTTTATCTGCTATATTAGTAAGTCCAAGCGAAAGCACATTTGGACGTTGTTCGAGACCTTTAAAATCCCGTAGCGTCCCTAAGTCTACCACCGGAGCAAAGGCAGCAACACATTTTATACGAGGCTCTATAGCAGCAAAATGGAGTGCAAGGAACCCACCCCGTGATGTGCCACAAACTGCAACTTTTTCAGAATTAGTGTAACCTTCGGTGACAAGATAGTTCAGCACATCAACAGCCCTGGCATTAAACTCCGCAATAAAGGGTTTGTTATGTTCAATGCGGTTTCGCCAACCTGCCAAATTTGATGGTTCATGTGGTTTCTTCTCCAAACCATGACAGGGCAAATCTAACGATACACAAAGATAGCCCTTATCCGCCAATATATTGCCACATTGTCTAAAATATGAATCACCGAGGGACTCTTCAATAGTAGCGGATAATATAAAAAGAGTTGGGGCTGGCTTATCTGGTTTCTTACCCCATATACCAAAGCGTACGTTCGCATCTGTTTTTAAAAATTGTAATTTTTTCTTCTGCATATCAGCATTAGCAAACGAAACATTTATTATAAAATACAGCACAAAGAGCCATCTAAATATAATAACAAAAGATGATTTTTTCATTTTGGAATCTCCTTGTTAGATTTCTTTTTTTCCGCCATTTCTAAAACATTTGACAGTAGGTCATTTCAGCAATGAACAATTGAAGCCAATGACGTATTTTATTCCTAATGTGATTTTATAGTATACATCGTACAGAGGTAAAGAACCAACAAGAGTTAATTTTTATTTTCTATTTCAGTCTATGTAATTTAAACATCGAGGTGAGTAAAAAGGGCCGGCCATACTTTAGCTCGGCCTCTTACTTTTACTTTTAGAAACCGATATAAGCACCGATCCTCTCCCGCCCGCCTGATTCTCTAGGGGGGGGGTGCAACATTCAAATAACAGGCAAACCTTGGAAAGCCGTAAGAGATTCCTTATGCCTCATTTTCAGGCTTAGGGGTGCATGGTGGGGGTGACATAATTGAATAGCCACACAGGTTTTATAGTGCGTTATTATCCAGAGTTCTTAAAATTGACTTATTTCTTTCGGCAGTCTATGACCTGCAAGGCACCGGGATGTTGGGGGTGAAGACCTTTTTAAGGCCCCCTCTTGTCGTTGTCAGCCTTGAGCCTTACTATTGCTTACTGATTGCCTATAACTGAGCCAACGTCTTGATTGCAGCCTTGATATGCTCTGGCAGTGAAGGCCAAACTTTAATTATCTGCTTGATTTCGGGGTATTGTTGCAGTATTTTGTCCAAACAGGTGGACAAGTCGGCTTGCTCTTGTTCGGTAAGTGCTTTACTGACAAGGTGTTTAGCTGTTGAGAGCACTGGATTGTGGTTCCAGGGGTCGCCGGTTCAAATCCGGTTTCTCACCCTTATACTTACCAAGGCTACCGCTTTCGCTGCTATGAAAATGTCATTGCGAGGAGTAAAACGACGAAGCAATCTTGGAACTCGATTAGCTTAAGATTGCCACGCCCCTTAGGGGCTCGCAATGACATTTTCATAGTTTTTACTGTGACTGAGTAGTAGTATCAAAAGGTTACGATGTTAAATGGTAGCTGAACTCCAGAACCTTCGGCTCGGCAAGTTTCATATAGTCGGTCATCTTCATTCGTATCGCCTTTTCGTGGCTGCCAGTCTGGAATACAATGTGCTCGTTTGAGGTCAATGCCTTGTCAATCACAGTCGTCAAGTCATACAAATTCCCGAAAGGAGGCTCAGCACCAAGGTCACAATCGCCAAATAGCCTGCCAATCTCATCTTCTGTCGCAAGCTCGGCCGACTTGACCCCCAACTGTCCCTTCAAGGCCTGCAAATCTATCTTGCAGCTCGCTGCAAGAACACACATTATGTATTTACCATTTGCTTTGACAATTACCGGTTTAGCAACGAATTTGCCCGGCTCATGCTCGGCTGCCGCAAGGTTCTGAGCTGTAAAGACTGGCTTGTGCTCCATTATTTCATATTTGACGCCCGACTTGTCTAAAAACTCTGTTACTTTCATTTTTGCTCTCCCCAAAATCCCGCTAAAACACACTTTCAAACCCGAACAAACTACGTTCTTGTATCTACTCTCAGAACTCACCCCTGTCAATGTCTTTATTATTAACTTGATTTCCTGTATAAAGTAGCATATTATTTCGTCAAATCAATTCTCAGCTAACTTAGAACTTAAGGCGGCAGCTCAATGGCAGAGGCTGGTCCTGATAATGAGATTTGGGAATTGGCGATTCACCGCGAGGTGGAGGCATATGATTTTTATATGACTTTGGCTCAACGTATTGACAATCCTGAAATGCAAAAGATTTTCAAGGATTTAGCTAATGAAGAGTTGGAGCATAAGGCCAAGCTGGAACTGGAGATTCTCAAGACCGGCCGAACGCTTCCGTTGGAACAACAATTTCCCAACAGCACAACTTACTACAGATCAGGGAATATCGATTCGCAACTGAAAATGGATTACAAGGACCTGCTCCTGTTAGCAATACAAAAGGAAGAAGCGTCATTCAGGACTTATATCAACTTGCTGTCAAATGTTTATGACCAGGCTTCCCGTGACGTCTTGCTTGCCATAGCAGAAGAAGAAGTCAAGCACAAGCTCCGATTTGAAATTGAATATGACATGTTATTGAAGAAAACGTAATAGCAACCTTCACACCTGAATTCTCCGCAAAGGTAGCTAAAATCTCGGTTTTTCTTGACAAATAGCCTTTTGTCAGCTAACACTATTGTCAAAAAGCGGAGTCTATTCAAGAGATAATATCAGATTTTTCCAACGTGATGCTTTCATCACATATTATCACAGAGGATTGATTGCATGACGCCGGAAAAGTTACCTGCTATAAGTGTAATAGAGCCTATTAATCCCGCCTTGGAAAAGGTAAAAACCTTACTTTTCAAGCCTTTCGAGGTAGGTAAATGGTTCACCATCGGTTTCTGCGCCTGGCTGGCATTCCTTGGTCGAAGTGGGGTAGGTTTTCGCTTCAATTTCCCTTTTGGTAATTCGAATAGTCATATATGTCCATTAGGCCAGGTTCAGAACCTCTTTTACAAGAACCTCACGCCGATAATAGTCCTTGCCTCAATCGGTCTGTTGATTGGATTAGCTATTATGGTTGTTCTACTCTGGCTGAGCTGTCGAGGACAATTCATGTTCCTCCACTGCATCGCTCAAAACAAAGCCGAAGTCAAAATCCCCTGGCACAAGTTTCGAAGACATGCCAACAATCTCTTGCTCTTTAAACTTGTAGCAGGCTTTATTGCTTTTATTTGCCTTGCCCTTTGCACTGCTCCGATCGCCCTGATGATTATCTTTCTAACCAGAGGCCCTGCCCGTATCGGAGCCGCTGGAATCTTTGCTATAGTTTGCCTTTCCCTTGTAATGGCCTTTATAGCAGTCATTTTTGTTCTGTTCTTCAAATTCACAAACGACTTTGCAATACCCATTATGTATCTTGACACCAGCAGCTGCACCGAAGCCTGGCGTCAATTGCTAACGATGCTTTCTCTTAGGAAAGGTGCTTTTATCTTGTACGTACTTTTCCAGATTGTAATAGCAATGGCCATCGCTGTAATTTTGATGGCATTGATACTGGGAACCTGCTGCTGCGCCGCATGCTTTTTGGCGATTCCTTATCTCGGCACCGTTTTGTGCCTGCCCCTGCTTGTTTTCAAGCGCTCTTACTCGCTCTACTATCTGCGTCAGTTTGCCCCGGGCTTTGACGTCTTCGACACCTCAATCATAATGCCACAGCCCGACAGTGCATGCAGTTAAATCGGCATTTACGTGTTACTTCAAATGCTACGATGCGAGGTTTTGTTATAGTGATATCCATAAGATGCTATTGTTAATAAAGCTGTTCTGCGCCGTTATATATTTCTTCTATATTCATTACGATTGCAGCAACTCTTGGCAGTGTATCCGGTGCCCATTTCTGAACTTCGTCGAACAGAGTTCCTTCTGTTAGTCTTTCGGCAGCGCCTTTTATTTGGAAAGAGCCTTTTTCGTCATCGCGCACTGCAAAAGTGATCTTGCCATTGCTCAAAATATTATCACGTGTCTTATTAAGAAAGTTATCTGCAATCAGAACTGTTTGGTCATCGACAACCTTTAAATATTTAATGTATACAACGTTTGGCATACAATCCTGATTGCTTGTAGCTACAGGAAAAACCTCTTGTTGCGATATTGCTTTTTTAACTGCCTCTGGTAGTTGTACCATAATATTACTCCTTTGCTTTAAAATGTATCAACTTACTTCAAAATGGTTTTGTCTGGCATATCGGTACTTTTGAAATGCTTGTCCACCCAGCCGGAAATAACGTTATCTCGACCGTCAAAATGCTTAACGTATGGTTTTATGTCCAATACAGGTGTACCATCCAAAACGTCAACTTCGCTGAAATGTAATTTATTGGCCTCAATCTTCTCAACTTTTATCACAGATAAGCCAATATGGTTAGGCCGATGTGGGCTTCTTATGGCAAATATGCCATGCTTGTTATCCTCTAAAAATGGCTTGCCTTCGATCTCTGTTTTCTCTGACTTATGGAAATAATAAATGATAATAGCATAGCTGAAGCCGTTTAAATCCTTAAGTCCTGCACGGTATTCTTTTTTTAACTCGACCCACGCCTGAACACAAGCCTTAAACTTACCCTGGATCGGCATATCTTTAATTTGTTTATATGGCGAATGTATAATACCAATGGGATTCATTGTAATTTTTTTCATATTTCACCAAGTGCCAAAATAACCTTGTTAATCATCGTCATCTGCCACTGCCCATTGCGGGTAATGAGCATGGGGACCTTTCATGGCACGCCAGAGGATGCGATTGAAGACGTCCTCAGGGCAAGCGTCCACTTCATCGAGTGGTAACTGTGCTGATACAATAGCATCCTGTCGCAATACGGCGTTGCTGATTTGGTCGGGGGCAGGATTGATGGTATCTAACGGAACCACATTGGCAACGGCGTTGAATGGGGTAAGGTTTGGTTTTTCAGTAAAGCAATCAAACATAGGGGTAGCCGTAGCGTCGAGTTGATTCATTGGAGGCAAACCCAAGATCAGTTCCATCGTGCGCATCAAGCTGGTTTGGTTATACCGTGTACTGATAGTTTGCCGGCGTTTCGTGTAGGGACTGACCACATAGCAGTTGGTCCGGTAACCGCTCACATGGTCCCAGCCAGCTTGCGGGTCATCTTCAATGGCAAAGAGACAAGTCTGCGGCCAAAACTTGCTATGACTGATTGCTTCCGCGACCATTCCCATAGCAAGGTCATTGTCGGCAATTTGTGCACCAGGCGTGGGATAATGCTCCCTGGTACCGGCGGTGTGATCATTTGGAAGAAACAGAAGTACGATATCCGGGAACTTTCCTTTGGCTTCGAATGCCTTGAGTTCCTTGACAAAGGCTGCTGCACGCATAACATCGGGTACTTTTAAATTGTATCCTTCTGTCTCAAAAAAACTAACTGCACGCAACGATTCAATAGCCGGTCTGGAACGTAACTGCGTCAGGCCAGTGCCGTTTTGGTAATCATTCCAGTAATCAATCCACTCTGGAGGAGGGGTACGGTCTTTATTTTTCCAACCGGATTTGGAAACCATCCATTCGCCATAGTTGCGAAACCATTTGCCATGTGCCAATGCATTATCCCAAATAAAGCCGGAAGACGACCACGAGAGAGCATCGTTGCCTTCGTCACCCTTGCCACTGGAATAACTTCGTGGAAAGTCGGAGGATAATTGTCGTTCTGTATATTCGTTCGCAATACCGCTATCGGTCCATTGATGGCCATCGGCGCTCTGCACGCCACAACAGTAGGTATTATCCATCAGGATAAACTCACGGGCGATCTTGTGCTGATTGGGCGTGAAATTTTCGCCAAACGTGCATAATTCAGGATTGCCATTACCCTCCGGCATATCCCCGAGTATTTGGTCGTAGGTGCGGTTCTCTTTGATAATGTAAATGACATGTTTGAACACACTGGGCTCACCCACTCGCTCAGGGACCGGCCGAGCGGGTTGCTCGGAACGGGGCGGCAACTCGGCTTGTTCGAGCTTTGGGTAACGCATGTTTCGCAGCACAGTCTCCGTTTGGAAAGATAGTTTTTTCTCGTAGGAGAGAGGGAATAATGATAGTGTGCCATAGAAGTTCTTGGAATGAAGCTTAATTTTATCCTCCGGCTCGAAATCTTTAGCCGCGCCGATGCCCTTGATGTTCGCAACACAAATTATTTGGTGGGTAACATCCACCGCCACCGCACCCGGGAACCAGCCTACCGGAATGAGACCCTTGATGGCTGACTTTTTTAGGGCCGGTTCAAACTGAACCACGGCAACCGCGTTTTGAGTACCGTTACACACGAACAACTGTTTGCCGTCCGGATGAAATGCCAGTGCATTGGGTTGTGCTCCGAACGGGTCTCCCGGGGATTGACGCATCCATATTTTTTCAACGATCTGATCGGTTTGGGTGTTGATGACGCTCAGCGTGTCACTGCCCGAATTGACGCAGACCACATATTTATCATCGGGCGACACAGCAAGAGCGGAGGCGTGCAACTCGACCATCACTTCATCTTTCACCTGTCCGGCGGTGAGATCGATGACGCTCACCGAACCTTCATTGGCAATATAACGAACGGAATCAACCCTCACTTTGGTCCCGCGTCCGGCTGACGCAGTCAGACTCGATCCTTCAGATCGCCGACCGCCCAAATTGCTGACATAGGCTTTACCCGCAGCCAACACAACATCAAATGGGGCAATCCCAGTGTCCCATGTGCGTAATACCTTGCCAGTAGCCGTATCGAATTCATACAACTTGTTGCCAAGGTTGCCCGCTACATACAACCGTTTTCCATCCGCCGATACCGCCAGTCCTGTGGGAATTTCTTCCTTGCGTTTGGGCGCCCCGGCGTTAGGGACGGAAAATCTCTT
>JAFGRL010000134.1 GCA_016935195.1 Sedimentisphaerales bacterium | reverse complement strand
GAGGATTTGCTTATAGCGGATGTCACCGCCGCGAATAAAGGCGTGCGGCTCGAACTATTAACACCGCCTGCACCGCAACTGAGCAATGAGATTGACGAGATTTATCAGGCGCTCGTGCTCGGCACTCGGGACTACGCCCGGAAGAATGGCTTCGCTAAGGTTCTTCTGGGCCTTAGCGGAGGCATAGATTCTTCCGTAACCGCCGCTATTGCCGCAGCGGCATTGGGGGCAGAGAACGTTTTAGGCGTTACAATGCCTTCAAGATTCAACAGCCCCGGAACAATAGCTGACGCGGAGAAACTGGCGAAGAATCTCGGTATCGATTTTTTAAACATACCGATAGAGCCGATACTCGAGCGATTCAATCAATCTTTGGAGTCCGCACCGGGCTGGGACAGCAAAGGCATCGCATACGAGAACCTCCAGGCGAGAATCCGCGGCAGTATGCTGATGTCGCTGAGCAACAGCACCGGCGCACTGGTTTTGACAAGCGGAAATAAAAGCGAAACAGCGGTCGGTTACACCACTTTATACGGCGATACGGCCGGGGGCTTCGCTGTGATAAAAGACGTGCCGAAAACCCTTGTTTATAAGCTGGCTGAACATATAAATAAAATAGGAGGGAAAGAAATAATACCTGCCAGTGTGATAACCAGAGCGCCAAGCGCCGAGCTAAGGGCCGGCCAAAAAGACAGTGATTCCCTGCCCGAGTACGATTTGCTCGATAAAATCCTAAAAGGATATGTTGAAGAAGACAAATCGGTCAGCGAGCTTATCAAAGCGGGTCTGCCTGCCAAAGAGGTGCACAAGGTCATCCGTATGGTTGACCGCAATGAATATAAAAGACGTCAATCGCCGCCGGGGGTGAAAATCACGCCCAAGGCCTTCGGCAAAGACAGGCGTCTGCCGATTACGAATCGCTACAATCCCTGTGACGAATGAAACTCAGTCTCCGTTTCTTTCGACAGCCGTGACCATCCCTTTTCTGGCGTGGATATATATTAAATGAAGATTGCGGATATATATAAGGGTATTCAGTGAAAAGCCCAGCACGAATATAGGATTTTTTATATGAACCGAATATGCAAGCAAAATAAGACTGCCGAGGAGTGATATGTACCAGAAAGAAGTTGGAACGTGAGATTTTTTTTTGTATTCGCTGACAATCCATTGCAGGATAAACCTCGCACCGAAAACCACCTGCCCCACCAGGGCAACTATCGCCCAATAAGGGTCGCCAACTATCTGTTCGGATATCGCACTTTTTATGAATTCAATTACTGAACTGAACATAACTTTTCTCCAATTTTTAATAAACTGTCCATTACATAATAAACTAATATCTGTTAAAATTAAAGGACCAGCAAAGTTTTAATTGATTATTGACAATTGATAACCGTAAATGATTTTAACGCGACGACAAAAGCTAACTATAATTACACTGCTGGTTTACTGGCCAGGGGTTTTCATCCTCGCACATATACCTATTCCGCGAGTGGTTTACCATGCACAGGTGTCCGATAAAACCCTTCATATTCTTGCATACCTGGTTCTGGTTTTCCTGCTGTGGTTTTCAATAAGTCCCGACAAAAAAGCAAACTGGCGCAAAGCCGCTGTCTGGTGGATACTTTTCGCGGTCGTGTGGTATGGGGTTATCGACGAGGTGCTTCAGGGATATGTCGGGCGCAGTTGTGATGTTACGGATTTCTTAGCTAATTTGGCGGGGACGCTCTTGGGCCTGATACTTTTTTCGTTTCTCAGCTTTTGGCCTGCGCTGCTTGCGGTAACAGGCATTGTCATCTTCGGCCTAACAAATCTTGCGCGAGCAAATATGGCGGAATTGCTGCCGGTTACGAATACGCTGTTTCATCTTTTCGGCTACGGATTTTTTACTATGCTGTGGATTCAGAATATGCGACTTTTTCTGCCGATGAAAGCTTCCAAGTGGAGATGGATTATAACGGCATCAGCTCTGCCTTTAGGTTTTCTTTTAATTGCAAAATCATTTTCCATAATCTTCGGAAGGTACTTTGGGATTAAAAACGTGATAGTAGGTGCTGCTGGAATAACAGCTGTGGTTATTGCATTTTACATAATCCCTTTATTTCGCAAAGGTTCCGCTAAAACTCTTTGAGCAATTTAAAAGGTGTGTAAAGCGGGTCGCCAATTAAAACCAACTGCCAGGAATTGAATGGGTTTGTGAGATAGTACGCCTCAACAAGACAGCGGCCATTAAACAACTCTGAGAAAAACTCCTTTGGCCTGGGAAACGAATGAAGATACGGCTCAGCCACCGCCCCAAGCGTGGCGGTTATACCATCTTTGAGCATAGCCGGGCACCATTGGCTGCTGTTAGGGTCGCGAAGGTCAACCGCTTCTAAACTTGATATATGGTAGCCAACCGCACCATCAACAAAATCAAATGCGTCAACATATTTTTTCAAACTATACCAGCCGCAATAAATGGCCGCTTGCGGACACGAGCTGGGCTCGAAAAGCTTCTCCGTTCGCTCCTCCTTAACCGTGAGTCCGATTTGCAATCCTGCAATCTCTGTTAAATCCCGCAAGGACTTGTCAAAACTGCCAAAGGAGTAAGGATTTTTGTCCTCTGCAATGCTTCTCGAATCGACATAAATAACACCTTTTAGGCCGGCTTTTTCTGCCGTTATCGCCTTATCTATAAGCCCTTTTGCTATCTCAAAACCCGGCCCATCAAGACGTGAAACCATAAGCGTGTTAGAATACAGACCCTGCAAATTATTTTTCAACCGATTCGGCTGCCAGCGGCACAGTTCATAGTCGCCGCATAGAACCATTGACAGTTCACTATCCACTGAAGCATTTGTTTCTTTGCCTGTGATACAATCGATTTGGATTTGCAACTGAGCCAGTTTACGTTCAGACTTTTTGATTTCTCTTGAAGCATTGGTTACGCCGTCTTGCTTTAACTGTTCAACTTTGCTTTTTTCCTGCTCAACCAATTTTTCGAGCTGTTTTAATTTATCCTGCCGGTCGTTTAACGGCCCTCGTTTTCCTACTTTGATTGGCACGCCATACGTAGTCAGCAGACATCTAATTTTGACTGCAAATTCATAATCAGATAATTTTTTACGTATCGGCTCAGCAAGCTGTTTTTCGTAATTGTCTCTGGTGATTATATCGTTAAGAGACACTCCTAAAGGCAAGGCGAGAATGTTGCTTGCGGGTACACCTCGTTTTGCACGGTAATATTGGGCGATTTCCATAGATGCTCCAATATCACTATTTGCTATTATTAAGATTTCATTCGGCTCAAGTGCAAAAACCGCAGCACAGCAGAAAACATGGACACAAAACCATCCCAAGATTATTTGACGTGAAATACTGCTCATTGCAGAAAGAAATGCTACGGGGTTATTTTTTACTCGCTTCCCCCCTTGTGTATTCGGTCTTCGAATAGCTTTTTTCGTATATGCTTTTTCTGCCGAATACCTGTCCGATAGTTGCCAGAATTATTTTCATATCGGTCAAGAAGCTTGCGGTTTCTACATATTTGACATCAAGTTCGAGTTTCTCTTCACGTGTCAACTCGCCTCTGCCGGAGACTTGTGCAAGTCCAGTGATGCCTGGCTTGACAAGCAGGCGTTTTTGCTGTCTATCGTCCCACTCTTTCATTTGCTCCATATAAAGCGGTCGAGGCCCGACAATGCTCATATCACCTTTTAGCACATTAAATAATTGCGGCAGTTCATCAAGCGAATATTCGCGAAGGAACTTTCCGACTTTTGTCAGGCGAGGGTCATCGCCGGCCTTTGGACTTGGCCCAAATGGGTCAACCTCAGTTCGCATTGTTCGAAACTTATAAAAAATGAACGGCTTCCCATTTTCACCTGCTCTTTCCTGTCTGAAGATGATACGTCCTTTGCTATTTAGTTTAATTGTCAAAGCAATAAAAACAAGAACCGGCAACAGTACTACTAACGCCAGTAAAGACACGATTAAATCAAAGACTCGCTTCATTTTCAGCAGTCGAGTTAATCACTTCCCTTATAGAAGTAAACTTGAACTCATTCAAAAGCTTAGTAAATTTCCAACCAACGGTATTTCTATTTCTCAATTGCATCTTATGAAATTGTAGTGCTCTTTTTCTTTGCTTTCTGGTCAAATTATCCGTGTTTAAAGCCAATTCCTGCACGTCTATTTCATAAGGATGCACATATAATACGACAGGCCTTTTTCTCTGAATAGTTTTCACGGCGAGTTTAGTATACAAATAAGGGAAGTGCCGCATATAACCACCACCAACACGAAGCTCAACAATACCTAATGAAACCGCAGACATCGGTACCTCAAGAATACTTTTGCCGGACGGCAGATTTGCCCGATGTATCTCCTTTTTAAAACCAGGCCAGCCCAAACGACTGCCCTGAGCAGGCGAAATGCTGGAATCATATTTAAAGCCACATTCAGCCAATACCTCCAAAGCCCATTGAGTATCTGCATTAAAAGAGAAAGCAGGGGCACGATGACCTAAAACTTTCTGGCCGGTTATATCTTCAAGAAGCTTCTTTGCACTTCCAACTTCTTTTTTAAACGTATCACTGTCAAGCTCGAAAATTTTCTTATGATAAAATCCATGCACTCCTACTTCATGGCCTTTACAGGCTATTTCCTTTACAAGTTCAGGAAATTTTTCAGCCACCTCACCCAAAACAAAAAAAGTAGCCTTGATGTTAAATTCTCCGAGCGTTTGCAAAAACCATTTGGTATTCTTTACCACGGCGTCGCTCGGCTCGGCCTCAATATGCAGCCAATCCCGAAAGAATATGCTCCAATAGTCCTCAACATCTATAGTCAATGCGTTAAACATGCTAATCGTCATTTTTTAATATCACTACCCACTTTCTGGGACCATGCACCCGGCTTTGTATATTTGGTCAAATTACCTAAAATAAAGCCGATAAATGGAAATGGGTCATCAATTCGGAACGTCTGATATTTGATGTTACTGCCAAAGAATCGCCAGAAAGGCGGCACTGTACTTTTCCTTGCTACTTTATCACTGTATTTATACCAAAGGATATCCAGGCATAAATTTCTCAACACTACACCTAACTTATATTCTTTTATAACGGGAACATCCTCACCAAGCGCCAACCGCAATTGCAAATCTGCATAATCTATGCCGGCCTCAAAGCCGATTTTAATCCCGGCCGTTACTCTCGGATTTATTTCCAGAATCTTAGGCACATTATCTCTCGGGTCTAAAATCAGGTCCACATCGGCGCTTCCCACCCATTTTATACCTTCCAGCAGTCTTCGGACGTTTTCAACAATATCCGGCCGGTCAGTAGTTATATTACAGGTGCTGGTGCCGCCTGTTACAGGGAAAAAACGAGGCTTGCCTATAACCATACAAACAGTCATTTTCGAATTAGCATTACAAAATGCTTCGGCCTGAAACTGAGTTCCACTAAGCGGAATAAACTCTTGAATAATCAAAGGCCCATACTTTATACGAACGGCATCGTAATGTTTTCGCAACATATCCTGGGTTTCAAAACGGTGTAAGCCAACCGCCCCTATGCCTCTCCTCGGTTTGACCATAACAGGAAATGGAACTTCAGCTATTATTTCTTCCAAACTTTTTTTTTCGACATCATAAGTCCGCGGACAGGGAATGCCGCCTGCCATACAGTACTCCATTGTTTGGGCTTTATCTGCAGCACGCATAAAAACATCATAATCAGGAACCGGCATAGATGTATATTCTGAAAGTTTCTGCTTGTGCAATGAAACCAGATGGGCAGTAACATCGCCTAATGGGAGGATTACATCACATCGATTGGCCTTAAGGTAATTTAAAAGGCAGAGATAGAAACCGCGTTCATCCTCATAAATGTCGGGCCAAATCAAACGTTTATCTGCATACCGCGAAAAATACCCCTCACAGCATCGTGTTGGACAGATCACCACCACATAATTGCCCGCTTTCTTTAAAGAACGCATAATGGGTAAACACTGCCGGCCTGCTCCGTCTAAAACAAGTACTCTCTTTTTCTCCATATGTTTCTTGAAATATGTTATCCTCTTTGCGTCGATTGATTTCTAAGGCTAATTACCACAGTCCGCTGTGCTTCTCCCATAAGTAACCAGCAAGTTTACAATACGCTCCATTTCATCAAGCTGGAGTCCAGGATAAATCGGCAATGTCACAATCTTTCTCGACATTCTCCAAGACACAGGAGAACTTTCTCGGACTTCATCAGGCATTGACCGCCAGTGAATTTTCAGAAATATATCAAATTCTTCTGCCTTGGAAACTAATTTGTCTGGGTTGCCGACCCAAATTGGGAAGCCTTGGGGACAAACGTTGCTCGGCAATACCAAGAATACGGACTGAAACGGTGTGTTTTTCAAAAGGTTTTGCCACTGGCTAAATTGCTCTCTACGAACCCTAAAAATACTGTCGAGATCTGCTCTTCGTATAATACCACGAGACATATGTGATATTGGTCTTGGACATATTTGTATTCGCCCTTCGTTGAGTGCATCAATATCCTTTTGAATAATCTTTCCAACCAGATTTCTCAAACGCTTGCTCGTATAGCAGATTTTTCGCTTGGCTAATATCATCATGGATATCACGTCAGATAGCAGTACAGTTCGGTCAATATTCAGGTCAGCTACCACATCTTTTAACCACAATCCGCCTCCGTCTGGAACGGGTAAAACTTTACGGAAACTAAAAATCATCGCATCTGCGTACTCATAGGAAAAGTGTGATAGTGCAGAGTGGGCATGATCTTCGAATAGTAATACATTGTGTTTTCTGGCAATTTTACTAAGTTCCACAAGATTTTTGTGAAGAAAACCAAAATAATGAATAACATATAAAACTCTTATCCGCTTATCAGTGAGCCTATTTTCAATAACTGCCGGGTCGATCGAAAAATCTTTTTTGATATCATAGTATTCAACGTTACAGCAAGGCGCAAACGCAGCTGGTACCGTATCACATAGATACCCCGGAAGAAGTGCTATGTCATCCTGTCCAAGTCCAAAGTGTCTATTGGCTAAATATATCGAATCACGTCCCCGCAGCGTCAAAGTAATATTTTTAAAAGATATCTCTCTGCTCTTTTTTAGGCTAAGGTAATCCCGTATTTTAACAGGAGGCATAAATTCAACAATCCCACCCATTTTTTGAGTCGCTTTAACAGTCGCTGATTTCATGGAATTCATTTTGTTCGACACAGGCATAACCAAACAAATAGTCGATATACACTATCTTTCCTTAATTACTTCTGCTGGCACTCCCCCGCATAGTGTATAGGGGGGCAAGTCTTTTGTTACAACCGAACCTGCAGCAATAACTACCCCTTTACCAATCTTAACACCGGCAAGAAGTATTGAACCGGCACCAATCCAGACATCGTCTTCGACAATTATGTCATCTTCAACGAACGATTGTTCCACCATAGGTATATCTTTGCGGTTGCTTCCGTGATTGAATGCATACATCTGGACAAAAGGTCCTGTTATCACATTATTACCCAGTCTTATTACAGCCTCCTTTTTGCCAGCCCATAGTATGTTATTGTGATTAAGAGTGCAATTATCACCAATATATATTCTTTCTGCATCGCGGAATAAAACGGTTGGCCTTATTTGAACATTTTTCCCCCTATGAATAAGACAAAGACCTTTTACATGATTGATTATGTAATAAGCACAAATATAAAATATTTCTTTAAGAAACGTTATGGAAACACCGTATTTTAAAATTTGCCAGATATACCAGCCCATACCACCTTTTGCAAATGTACTATTTGTTTTATTAGACATTTTTTTGTCTCTTGCCCAAAACACGGTTGATTGCGAAATCTAAAACTTTTTTTGACAAAACATCTCGGTTGTACTCATCTTCTGCCAATCTCCGCGAATTCCTCCCCATTTCTTTGCGTAAATCAGGGTTTTTCAGCAATCTCAAAAGATGTTCAACGAATTCCTCATCATTAAAATTATCACAGCTTAAACCAGCACTGTATCTATCCAATACATCTTTTTGCCAACCTGCGTAGTTTAGTAATATCGGCAAGCCGCAGGCAAAATAATCGAAAAGTTTATTTGCACTGTTGTACTGGGTGTGGAGCATTTTGTTAATACTTACCAGACCAATATCAGCAGCAGGTAATATTCTTGCCAGCTCAGTTTTAGGTACAGGATCCATGAACTTTACATTATCTAATTTCAAGCCTTTCACCATTTCTTCTAAATAAGGTCTTTGGTTGCCATCTCCAATAAACACAAAGCAAATTTCATTATAGCTTTTAATACGGTTAGCTGCTTCTACTATTCGATAGAGACCGTTCACTTGCCCCACCGCACCGGCATGTACAACTACAAATTTGTTTTCCCAGCCGAGTTCAGCTCGCACTTTTTGCTTTTCCTGCCCTTTCAAAGGTTTGAAGAGGTCAATGTCAGAACAGTTGGTTACAACAATAGTTTTGGCCGGTTCTTTTGTAATTTTATCAATATAGTCTTTCATGTCAATTGACAGTGCAACTATTCCCGCCGCTTTTAAATAAATGGTTCTTTCAAACCACAATGCGAGCTTTATAGCAAGTTTGTTTTTGATAATACCCCGTGCAATAGGGGCCTTAGGCCAAAGATCCCTGACTTCAAGAACAAAAGGTATTCTTCTGCAAAACTTGTTTGACAAAGCAGGCACTGCAACCGTCAAGGGAGTACTGGTGGCATAAACTACATCTACATTTTTTAACTGTGCTAATATAAAAGTGCTTTTTGTGAGGAACCGCAGAAACGACCAGGCACGCTTGGAATATGCCATTGATTGGTGATACGGAATCTCCAGCGCAAGGATTTCAATCCCTTCCACATAAAGCCGCTTAAGGCCTCTCTTGATGTTTTTGGTCTGGCTTAATTCTTCCTGTTGCAATTGTGCAGTAGAAGTGATAACCGTTACATGATGGCCGGCTTGAACCCATCGGCGAGCAAACTCATAACTCCGTGTCCCACTAGAGCCAAACCGTGTGGTGAAATATTGGTGAATATAAGCGATATGCATCTAAATCTCTGAAGCTGGAGCTACTTTACTTTTTTGCCACTATCATAAAGTAGTTTTGAAAACGAGGATAAATGTACGCGATACGTAACACCATAGGAAAAATAGACGACCCGCTGGGAAGTCTACATCGATACGTCTTTTCGATGTTGAAGCCAGTCCCAGTCAAAAAACTGAGCGATTCTGTCCCAATCAATGCCAGGTTTTGCGGGACCGAAAATGATTTCATACCGGTATTCAGGCAAATGCTGCGTAACTGTTTTTACACCTGGCACCATCCTTTTATATTTCAAATCCTCATCCAAACAAAGGTACGTCTTCTCGGAAGCAAGCATTGTTTTTTCAACCTCAGCCGTGACTTCATCCTGACGTTGCTTACGCTCTTTAACATACGTCTTAATAATAAATACCATATCTGGGGCACATTTATGCAATATAGATGCTTTCGGGACCCTATGGATATGATCACTGTACACCGAACAAACAGACCATTTCTGATTCTTCGCAGCTTTGTTGATCACATACGTTAATCCAGGACTAGAGGTAAATATGACCGCACACTTGCCACCAGCCTTTTCTGTTATGAACTTGACTATCTCCTCCGGATGCTCATTCACTAATCCTTTGGCTGTGCCCTGCCGCAACAACAGATTGGAAGCACCAAGCGCGATCCAACCCATAGTGACCACTATTACTCCGTACTGCAAATAGCGGCTGTTAATCTTTTGCATACCTAAGCAAACAATATAGGCGAATATTGGACAAAATATCAGGAAGCCCCTCGGTTTGCCACCAAG
>JAFGRL010000133.1 GCA_016935195.1 Sedimentisphaerales bacterium | reverse complement strand
CCCTTGCCGTCCGGCTAACAATTCCCGCTACCGGGCTTGTAGAGGACTTGCACCTCCAAGCAAGTGTGCCCTGCCGGGCACACAATGCAAAAGGCAGTCGCAGCTAAATCGTTGCGACTGCCTTACTTACATCAATAGCGGGGGCAGGATTCGAACCTGCGACCTCCGGGTTATGGGCCCGACGAGCTACCAGACTGCTCTACCCCGCGGTCATTTATGTTTTTATACTACAATTTATCTCTACAATCAAGAATACTAAGGCATATTTTATAAATTTTTTCGTATAGCTGCGGCAACCTCTTCTATTTTTCCTTCTTCATATTTGAAGGAAGGCCAGCGATTGAATATACCATCACCGATACTTCGAGGTACAATATGAAAATGTAAATGCTTGACAAGCTGACCTGCCGCCTTGCCGTTATTGCATAAAAGATTATAGCCGTCAGAATCCATTGCTGTCGCTATAGCACCGGCAATTTTCCCAATCCGCGTAAAAACCTGGCCTAACAGCTCAGCAGGACATTCGTGTAATTTCTCAAAGTGTTGCTTTGGAATAACCAGAGTGTGTCCATCACTTATCGGGCCAATATCCAGAAATGAAAGAACAACTTCATCCTCGTAAATCTTTGTCGCCGGTATTTGCCCGGCAACCATTTTACAGAATATACAATCTTCTACACTCATCAATACGGCATTCCGCCAGGTTTCAGACCGTTAGTCCTGGTTTTTTGTTTCTTCGCCGTCCTGGACTTCAGGTTCTTCTGCTGTAGTATCCTCAGTAACCTCGACTTCTGTTTCTACCTGGTCTTCAGCAGTTTCCTCTACTTCTACTTTTTCCTTCGTCTTCTTTCGTGAGCGTTTTTTCCTTTTCTTTGTTATACTCTCGTCGGCGCCTACCAGTTGCAATAACACGAGCTGGCCGTTATCACCCAGCCTCCTTAAAGACAACCTGATTATTCTTGTATAACCGCCCGGCCGGTCAAGATATCTGGGACCGATCTCGCTAAATAATTTTCCAATGACCGTACCTTTTCGTACCGGATTACCATCCTCATACTCGACAATATCACGGTTTCCCAGCAGAGAAATAGCCCGACGCCTGGCAGGAAGTGTTCCTTTTTTTGCCAACGTAATCAACTTCTCAGCAAAAGGTTTTACCTCTTTGGCTTTTTCCACCGTAGTCGAAATTGTTTCATGCTGGAAAAGTGAGGCAACAAGATTCCGCCTCATAGCCAGACGATGCTCCTTTGTTCGACCTAACTGACGTCCTGCTACTCTGTGACGCATATACTAAAACTCCTCTTATACATCTGTCATTCCTAAAGACATGCCTATATCGGCAAGCTTTCTCTTGATTTCCCGCAGGGAAGTTTTGCCGAAGCTCCTTATCTTTAGTAAATCAGCCTCTGTCATTTTTACCAATTGCCCAACCGTTTCGATTTTTGCTGATTCAAGACAATTATTTGCTCTTACAGAAAGTTCCAATTCCTGAATCGGCATATTCAGTTTTTGTGCCAATTCCTCATCTACTGCTTTTTCTTCAGTCTCTTCAATTGTGATTTGAGACTCAGCGACAATGTCTTGTCCAAGCTCAAAATATTGTACGAACGGATTTACATGCTTGCGAAGGATTTTCGCTGCCTCCACCAACGCCATCTCAGGCGTTATCGTGCCATCCGTCCAAATCTCCAGAATCAGCTTGTCATAGTTCGTTTTTTGGCCTACACGCGTGTTTTCAGTCGTATACCTCACCCTTGTAACCGGCGAGTACACAGTATCAAGTATTATTCTTCCAAGTTCCTGGTCGAATCTGTCAGCCTCAGCGATTCGCTCAGAAGCCGGTATGTAACCACGCCCGTTTTCTACAACCATTTCCATTCGAAAATTAACTTTTTCCGTCAAAGTCGCCAGCACCTGATTTTTATTTATCACATCAATGCTTGGATCGGTAACGATATCAGCAGCCGTTACAACGCCGGCCTTGTTCGCCGAGACGGTCATTATCTTCGGCCCGTTATCATGGAGCCGAATAACAAGACTCTTGACGTTCAATACGATATCAGTAACGTCCTCCATCACTCCCTTTATCGTGCTGAACTCATGGTCGACACCATCAATTTTTATCGACGTTACAGCACTACCTTCCAAAGAGGAAAGCAGTATACGCCTCAGGCTGTTACCAATAGTTGTACCGAAACCACGTTCAAAGGGTTCAATGAAAAATCGACCATACTTATCACTCGATATCATTGTGTCTCGTTCAACACGAGTCGGCAATTCCAAACCGCGCCATGTAACTCTCATATAGGTCTCCTATATTTATCTCGAGCAGAATTCCACAACCAACTGCTCCTCTACGGGAATTTGAACGTCATCTCGTGTGGGTAATGCAACAACAGTTGCTTCAGATTTTTCCCGTGCCAACTGCAACCAACTCTGTGTTGAGAAATTCGGATTGTTTTCTAACTGTTCCTTCACTTTTTTTCGACTTCTATCCGAACCTTTAACCGTTATCTTATCACCGATTTTTGTCGTATAATCGCTGATATTCACCTTGCGGCCATTTACATAGATATGGCCATGGGAAATTAACTGCCTGGCGGCTTTACGCGAAGGAGCAAAATTCAGTTTATATACGACATTATCCAAACGCCTTTCCAGCAGTTGCAATAACGTTTCTCCGGTATTACCCTTTATCCGCTCGGCCCGGTGAAAATACCTCATAAATTGCTGCTCCAGAAGGCCATAATACCTTTTGACCTTTTGCTTCTCTCGCAGCCTAACACCATATTCACTTGACCTTCCCCGTCGCCATCCGTGCATTCCAGGAGCCAGGTTACGTTGTTTTTTCTCAATCGGACACTTGGCCGTCTCACACCTTATGCCCTTTAGCATAAGCTTCATACCTTCTCGACGGCAGTTTTTACAAGATGAACCTAAATAACGTCCCATTTTTTATATAACCCCAAAAATATTTTGGTATTGCTTTATACTCTCCTTCGCTTCGGCGGCCTGCAACCATTGTGCGGTAACGGCGTAACATCTTCAATTGATGCGATACGCAAACCCGCCTGCTGTAAAGCTGAAATGGCAGATTCACGACCTGAACCAGGCCCTTTGACCCTGATTTCAACCTCGCGTACGCCATTACGCATAGCGGTGCTGGCACAACGTTGTGCCGCCCTTTGAGCAGCAAAAGGTGTACTCTTTCGAGAGCCCTTGAAACCTACACAGCCTGTCGAACTCGAGCAAACCGTATTACCATCTAAATCCGTAATCGTAATCAATGTGTTATTGAAGGTTGCCCTTATATGCACAATAGCCCGGACAACATTTTTCCTGACTTTTCGCTTTACTCTTTTCGCCATTATTTTTCTCTTATCGTGTAATTATCCAAAATAACGTATCTCTATCGCTGTTCCTTTACACCTTTCTTGCCGGCAACAGTTTTTCTTGGTCCCTTGCGAGTACGTGCATTACTTTGTGTGCACTGCCCGCGAACAGGCAGGCCCCTTCTGTGGCGAATGCCTTTGTAACAATTTATATCCCGCAAACGAGCGATGTTTTGACTAACCTGTCTTCGAAGCTGGCCTTCCACGATATAAGTTCGATCGATAATCTGCGTTATCTTACTCAACTCATCTTCACTGAGCTTGCCCGCTCTCATGCTTAGATCGATCCCGGCTTCTTTCAAAATCTGCTTCGACGTGTATTTACCAATACCAACAATATAGGTCAGTGAAATCCATATGGATTTGTCATTCGGAATATCAACACCAACTATACGCGGCATAAAAACACCTCTTTTAAATCGTTTATCGAATCTAATGTTCTCGAATCATCCATCATTATATATCTTTTCTAATTACCCCTGGCGTTGTTTATGGCGGGGATTCGAACAAATCACCCGCACGATGCCTTTGCGACGAACAATTTTACAATTTTCACATATACGTTTTACTGAACTTCTAACTTTCATTTTATTTCCTGCTTTTGGATCATAACTTTATACCGAACAAGATTTCCATTGGCAGCTAATCAGTCTCGGTCAATGTCTGAGCACTATCCGGCCCCTGTTTAAATCATAAGGCGACATCTCGACCATGACAGCATCGCCCGGCAATATTCGGATAAAATTCATGCGCATCTTGCCCGAAACATGAGCCAAAACCTTGTGGCCGTTCTCAAGCTCAACCTTAAACATCGCGTTCGGCAAAGCTTCAGTCACTGTGGCTTGTAATCTTATCGTCTCTTTCTTTGCCATTATCTTCGCTACCCGTGACCTGCCATTCGTTCGAGCTTTTTATTTATTTCCTTTTACAGTTAATATTTCACAACCATTTGACGATATCACAATCGTATGTTCAAAATGAGCAGAGGGTTTCCCGTCTCTTGTTACTACTGTCCAACCATTTTGCAAAGTTCTCACAGCACTGGTGCCGGAATTAATCATCGGCTCAATTGCTAAAACCATTCCTTCTGCCAAAACAATATCATTTGCCACCAACTCATCGCTGACAAAGTTAGGAACTCTCGGCTCCTCATGCATTTTTCTGCCGATGCCATGTCCGACGTAGTCCTTCACTACCGAGAACCCGGCAGATTCAGCGTATTGCTGCATCTCTGCAGCTACCTGACTCCATTTAACAGCCGGGGCAGATTTCTCTATTGCTATTTCAAGGACATGTTCTGTCACTTCCATTAGCCTGCGTCTACTCTCGGAAATCTCACCAATAGCAGTCGTAATTGCCGAATCCGCACAATAACCGTTAAGTCTGACGCCGAAATCAATGCTGAGGATATCCCCGTTACTGAGCTTCGTGTCTTCCGAAGGAATTCCGTGAACGACTTGTTCATTTATCGAGGCACAAATCGCACCAGGAAAAGGATACCTCGCAGATGGATTTCGCACACCTTTAAATAAAGCTTCTGCTCCGGCATCAGCAGTCATTTGCAGAGCTATGCTGTCAAGCCTGGCTGTGGTCATCCCGGGCTCTGCAATCTCCTTTAATTTTAAAAGAACATCTGATACAACGGCACCTGCCTTGCGCATCAACTCAATTTCCCTACGACTGCGAAGCGTTATAGCCATCGAATTTCAAATCTTTTCATTCGCGTCTCGTGATTCGATACAGAGCCATCGCTTCACTTTTTAACAAGGACATCCAGTTTCTCGAACATCAAAGCCCTTACTTCGTCGGGATCCCTGTCAGCATCAAAATCATAGACAGTATTGTTTTTCTTATAATAATCCACCAGAGGCTCTGTCTGCCGGTGGTAATTCTCAAGTCTATTAGTCAAAACTTGCTCGGTATCATCAGGCCTTTGAACAAGTTTTGTGCCGTCTTTATCACATATACCTT
>JAFGRL010000016.1 GCA_016935195.1 Sedimentisphaerales bacterium | reverse complement strand
TGAGATTTCTGCAAATTAGTTCTTGACAAACCGGACAAAATGCGTATAGTTAGTATTCAAATGGGTTTGCAGGTCTGTTATATAGACTTGTAAAAAGAGGAGTGGAGAGAGAACTTTTTGGCTTCCCGCCAGGTTTTACCCACTACAAAACTTTTTTTGAAAAAGAACGAGATTTTTTGAGGAGGTAGAGTAATGAGAAATGTGAAAATGACAATTTTGTTTGCGATGTTGGTTTGTTGTTCGTGTGTGCCGAATGCGCAGGCCACAACCGTATACGACTCTGGCGGTACATGGGATATCGATTTTGAAATATATGGCTATGTCGATATCTATGACAATGTATACGGCGAACCAACTGTCGTTAATCTGGTCGATGGGGGCTTGGTATGGGATAGCGTGCAGGTTTATGACAACAGTGAATTTAATATATTCGGAGGGTGGATAGAGGACTACTTAAATACCTATGAGAACAGTAAGGCGTATATCTCAGGTGGTATGGTAGGTGGCGGGTTTTATGTCTACCAAAATAGCGACCTGACTATAGAAGGCACCGGCTTCAACTACCCGTACGGGACATATACGGACAAGCTCGGGCGTTTAACCGGTACTTTAGCTAATGGCGACCCTATTAACACTATTTTTTATATCCATCAGGAAGCGACTATGACACTGGTTCCGGAAGCGGCAACGCTTTTGCTGCTGGGTCTTGGTACGCTAATGTTGAGAAAGAAACAAGAAATCCTTTTTGAAGGAGTGCAGAATGGGCCAGTATATAACTCGTAAACAAACGTGGGCAGGTAATGAGATAATTCAAACTGACATAGGCTTGCTCCCTGACAAGATATGGAAATCTCAATTAAGAAATTATCCAACTGAGTTGCTCAGTCTTATACGGAAATCGCTTCTGGAGAAAGTACCAGACTTGGGTGAAAAGTTTAATCAAGCTGGTTTGTACTTTGGCTATCGTGTAGGAAACCGCAAAGATAAAGCCTATATTTACGTTCAAAAGAAAAACCTTATCATCGACTTGTGTATAAGTCGTAACTTTACAACAGAATTAAAGAAACCTGGTTTTGAAGTGAGATATCGAGATAATTTTCAAGGAAGAGCCCGTTGGCTGACAGGTTGGCGAATACCGCAATCAACGTTGAATCTTAAACCTGCTGTGAAATGGTTGTGCAAGGCCCTTGAAAAACGATAATCATTTCGACAATACGATGATGTCTGAATCATTCACAATTTTAGTGCTTGGCTTGGGATTTTTTTACGAAGAAAAGCAAAGAGCAAAATAGCTTTGAGTGTTGAGTAAAAAAGCAGATTCCCGCCCCTGCTTTCACAGGGGCGGGAATCTTTTGCGACAATATCAATCTGAGCGTGAGCGGGTGTTGTTTGTGATTTTTTCATGTTGAATCGCTCCTGCCTCGCTATGGCTTCGGAACGCGGGTCGGATTCTCTCCGGAATCTTCATTGCTGAGGCCAGCCGAATTCTATCTAAAACTCTAAAACTGCGCCGGTGTCGGCGCTTGTTGCCATTGAGGCGTATTTTGCCAGGCAGCCTTTTGTTATACGAGGCTTTGGGGGCTGCCATTGTTTTTTGCGTTCGGCCAATTCCGCCTCGGATAGTTTTACATTTATTTTGTTGTTTGGGATGTCGATTTCAATTATGTCGCCGTCTTTTAATAATCCTATCGGCCCGCCTACGGCAGCTTCAGGGCTGATGTGGCCGATGCAGGCACCTCTGGTTCCGCCGGAAAATCTGCCATCAGTAATCAGTGCCACGGATTCACCGAGTCCTGCGCCTATAATATAGCTTGTCGGGCTTAACATTTCCTGCATGCCGGGGCCGCCCCGGGGGCCTTCATAGCGAATCACTACGACGTTATTTTCTTTTACTTTTCCCTGCAGGATGCCATCACAGGCCTGTTCCTGGCTGTCGAAGATTACAGCTTCTCCTGTGTGGGTCAACATTGATTTTGACACCCCGGCGGTTTTAACGACACCGCCGTTCGGAGCAAGATTACCTTTTAGAATAGCCAGGCCGCCGGTTTGTGAGTAGGCCTTGTCGAGGTAGTGGATGACCTTTGAATCTTTGATTTCAGAAGCTACAATATTTTCACCTAAAGTTTTTGTGGTTACTGTAGGACAGTCGGTGTTGATTAGGCCGGTAACTTTGCTGATTTCTTTCAGGATAGCGCTTATGCCGCCGGCGGCATCAACATCTTCCATGTGGAAACTGCTCGAAGGAGCTACCTTGCAGATATTGGGGCACTTAGCTGAAATGGCATTTATGCGGTCTAAGTCGTATTCAATTTCTGCCTCGTTGGCGATGGCCAGGGTGTGCAGGACGGTATTAGTCGAGCCGCCCATTGCCATATCCAGTGCCAATGCGTTGTCCAGGGATTTCTCTGAGATGATATCAAGTGGTTTAATATCTTTTTGAATAAGTGCCATAATTTGTCGGCCGGCCTTTTTGTAAAGTTCCTCCCTTTTCGGATTTACCGCCAGTATCGTGCCGTTGCCCGGCAGGGCAATCCCGATAGCTTCACAAAGGCAGTTCATTGAGTTGGCGGTGAACATACCTGAGCAGCTCCCTTTGGTGGGGCAGCCTGTGTGCTCAAGTTCTGTTAGTTGCTCATCGTTGATTTTCCCTGCATTGAGCTGGGCCACGCCTTCGAATATGCTGATAAGGTCAACGACTTGGCCGTTTTTGGTTTTTCCTGCTTTCATAGGCCCGCCGGAGACGAAAATTGTTGGTATGTTCAGCCGCACGGCAGCCATTAACATACCCGGTATGATTTTGTCGCAGTTTGGGATACAAACAAGTCCGTCAAAGCAGTGAGCCCTGGTCATTGTCTCGAGAGAATCGGCGATAATTTCCCGTGAGGGGAGAGAATATTTCATTCCGGTATGTCCCATAGCGATGCCGTCACATACGGCAATGGTGTTAAATTCAAAAGGCGTCCCGCCGGCATCACGTACCGCCTGTTTGACTATCTGAGCGACCTTATTTAGATGTACGTGTCCCGGCACTATTTCGCAAAAACTGTTAGCGATGCCTATGAAGGGTTTTTTAAGGTCCTCATCGGTTAATCCGCAGGCGTGAAGCAAACCTCGATGTGGTGCCCGCTGAAAACCGGTTTTGACGGTATCACTTTTCATAACTTATGCTCCTTTATTAAACAGTTCCTATCCGGGCTTTAAATAGTCTGAAGTGGGAATTTTAACCGCTAAGTGTGGACAAATAAAGAAAAATTGGTTGTCTTTAATCTCTGCAGCCTTATAATTGCAAAATAAATTGAAAGTTTAGAGAAATTTAGGAGGACGAACAATGGTGTTACATAAGACACTAAGTTGGGCCGTACAAGGTGTGGTATGCGTGCTGCTGTTGACAGCAGGTTGTGCCGAAGTGGAGAAAAAGGGCGCTGAGGCTGAGCTCAAACCGCAGGAGCAGGCTCCTGCAGGAAAGCCTGTTGTGCTGGCATTGAAATTCAGCGAGGGTGGTTTGACGACTTACAGATCGGCAGTTGAGTCAGAAATGAGTCTTACTTACGAAGGTTCGATGTTTAAGGACACTGATTTCAAAAGCGGCCGAAAGCACAAAAAGGTTGAAATGACATTTGACCAGCAGATACAGAGTATCGATGACGGCGGCAATGCCACGGCCAGGATTACCGTCAAGGGTTTGAAGTATTTATCTGAGGACAAGGACAAGCGGCTTTTTGAATTTGACAGCTCTAAAGAACAGGGTGCAGATAATGCTTTGAATAAATTACTTGGCCAGAGTTATGTCATTAAAATCGCACCGCATGGGCAAGTATTAGGTGTTATAGATGTCAGCAAGGCACGTACCGCGGCGGCTGGCGCTTATTTATCAAATAAGGCTGCACAGTGGTTACTCAGAGCAGATGTGATAATGCAGAGGCATTCGGTTTCTGCGCTGCCTGCTGCCGGTAAAGACCGAGTGCGTGTAGGTGAGAACTGGAGCAGAACCAAGATATTTTCATTTCCGATACTGGGTTCAAAGTCCTATGAGAAGGTTTACACGCTGGCGGAAACAAAAGAAGAAGAGGGCAGCCAGATTGTCTGTGTTCAGATGAAGGCTATTCCAACTTCTGAGATGGCTGAGGAGCTTTACAAGAAAGAAGGAGCAGATACGTTTCTAAATATGTTTGACAGCACTGAGGAATATACCGGCCAGTTAAAGCTGGATGTGACGAATGGCGAGATAAAGAAATATTCTGAGAGGTTGTGGTCTCAGTGGACTATAGTTGACCCTGAGGCTGCCGAAAAAGACACCAAAGAGCCTGATACGATTAAGATGGGTGCTGTCAGATCTATCAGCCTTGAAAGAGTTGATTAGAGTTTTTTGGCGAGCTGAATTTTTACCACGGAAGTAGAATCAAAAATGAGCAGGCTGCTTCAAATTATTATGATTGCAGGATTAGCGGCTTTGGCAGGCTGTAACGGCACAGCGACACAGAATTTGCTGACAGTGGATTTTGAACAGGACAAGGCTCTTAAATACAAGTTTTATTCAGGCAGGGATATATACATTAAATGGGATGCCGGCGGTGAGAAAGAAGCGACGACGAATAAAGGATTTGAGAAGTCTTCTGAGTCGGTGGAAATGGTTATGTCCTACAGGCCTGTTGACGTGAATCCATACGGTCTGACAACCATCAGGGCAACTTGTGAGTCTGTCAGGGTCGGGCGAAACGCCGAACAAGGTCGGGTAAGCAGAGGTAAAGATGCGGTTGAGAGTATCAGAGGTAAAAGTTTCACCTTTACAGTCGGTCCGACCGGCAAGATAGAAGATTCCACCGAACTGTACGAACTAATCAAGCAGGCAGGTAAAAAGGCATTTAGAAGCGACAGTAAAAGGGGCAGGATTAAAGACCCTGATTTGATAGATGACTTTATTGCCACTCAGTGGTTTCTCTGGGATTCAATCTCAAGCCTGGAAGATGTGACTAAAGGAGCCCATATTGGGCAGAGCTGGACTTCCAGACTCTTGGTGCCGACTTCTATGGTGCTGCGAGAAGCAAGGGATGTTACCTACCGTCTTGAACAGATACGAGAGACACCGGAAGGCCGGATTGCCGTGATAGGCTGTTCGTACACACTTTCCGAATCGGTTCCAAGGGGCTGGCCGATACCTTATACCGGCAGGTTCCAGATGTCCGGCACATTTGGGTTTTTCAGGAGTATGCTGCGAGGTTTGAAAGCGACGAATTTGCAGGGCAAGGGAGAGGTTCTGTTCAACATTGATGCCGGCCAAATAGAGCAGTACAATCACCAATATGAAGTGCACATACGAGCAGGTGCCATAGGACCGTTAGGTCTGAATCCTCTAATAAAAATTGAGCAGACTCTTACTCTGCAGCTTCTCGAAAAATGAGATTCGCATCTTTTATCTGTCGAGATACGAGATACGAGATACGAGATACGAATTATGGAACGCAATAATCTGTGGGCACCCTGGCGGATAAATTATATTCAAGGCCTTAGTGAAACCAAGGGCTGTTTTATCTGCCATAATCTGACAAAGCCCGAGGATGACAGGCGAAATTTTGTTTTGTGGCGATGTCAAAGAAGCATCGTAGTACTCAATAAATACCCATACAATAACGGCCATTTGTTAATAGCTCCTGCTCGTCATATAAGCGGGCTTGACGAGGCCAGCGACGAAGAGCTGCTGGAGTTGACAAAGCTGATTGGAGAAACTCAAAAGGCCTTGTCTCTGGCAATAAAGCCGCAAGGCTTCAACGTTGGGATGAACTTTGGCCGATGTGCCGGAGCGGGATTGCCGAATCATCTGCATATTCACATTGTTCCCCGCTGGGAGGGAGATACGAATTTTATGGCCTTGTGCAGCGACACCAAGGTTATAAGTCAAAGTTTAACTGAGCTGTATGAGCAGTTGAAGCTGGTAAGCAAAGAACATAACCTTCCCTGTTTATAGGTGTGTCCACGACAGTGAATTGTTACGCAGTCACCGAAAACACAAGTTGTGGCCGAGCTTTTCAAGAGAAACCACATCCGTACCGGTCTGGTTTTGAGCGAGACCGTGACCGGATAATACACTGCACAGCATTTAGACGTCTCGAAGGCAAAACGCAGGTTTTTACGCCCGGACTTGACGACTATTACCGTACCCGTTTGACTCACAGTATCGAGGTTGCGCAGATAGGCAGGACAATTGCCAAGGCTCTGGGGCTTAATGAGAGCCTCACCGAGGCGATATGCCTGGCCCACGATTTGGGTCATTCTCCTTTTGGTCATTCCGGCGAAAAGGTTCTTGATACTCTTGCCAGAGATTTCGGCGGTTTTGAGCATAATTGGCAGGGTTTGCGTGTGGTTGATTTCCTCGAACATCCCTATCCTGATTTTTATGGATTGAATTTGATGTATGAAACGCGTTTAGGATTAGCTAAGCACCACAGTCCTTACGACAAGCCGAGAGGAAATGATTTTCAGGAGCAGAATTGTTCGCTCGAAGGCCAGGTAGCCAATATCGCCGACCGTATTGCGATAAGCTCGCACGACCTTGAGGACGGTATGCGGGCCGGTTTGATAGACAGTAATTCTTTAAGTGATTTAAGTATTGTCAGACAGGCACAGCAGCAAATAGATTCGGCCACAATTAATGATACGTCTATTCGCAAGACAAGAACAGCCAAGGCAATTATTGACCGGTTAGTTAGTGATTGTATATCCAGCAGCAGCCAGATTCTGGCGAAAGCACAAATAAAATCTGTAGATGAAGTTTACAGGCACAGTGATGACTTTATTGTTCTCTCTGAGGAAGAGAAAAAAGGCATAATCGATTTAGAGAGTTTTTTATTTGAAAATCTTTATGAGCATAAATCTCTACAGGAGACAAATAAAAAGGTAAAAGGCTGGCTTGAACAGCTTTTTGAGCAGCTTTGTGCGAGGCCCGAGCATATGCCCGAACACTTTCAAGACCTTGGGGCAAAGCAAGGCCTGCAACGAACTGTATGTGACTATATTGCCGGCATGACAGACAGGTATTGTTTGCTGATGTTGGAAAGAGGACTATGAAGAGGTTGCTTCTGACATGTTTTGGTCTTGGATGGCTGCCGGTAGCGCCGGGGACGTGGGGTTCTGTGCCTGTTGCTGCTATATACGTGATATTGTGTCGGCTTGGGCAGACGAAGACCGTGGTCTGGGCTGTAATGGCTGGCTGTTGTATTATCGCATCTATTATCTGTGTGAAATTCGCTCATGCTTCGATAGCTGCTACAGGAAAGAAAGATCCTTCTGAAGTTGTTGCGGATGAATTTGCCGGCCAGGCTGTGACGTTTTTAGTTGCAGCCATTGGACCTATTTACAAAGTTTGGCTGGCAGGTTTGTTAGGTTTTGTGCTCTTTAGGTTATTTGATGTTGTAAAGCCCTGGCCGGTAGGAAGTCTCGAGAAGCTGCCGGCAGGCTGGGGTATTTTGGCTGATGACCTGATGGCAGGTATTTATGCGGGGATAGTTTTAGTTTTTGCTATGAAGTTGCTCACACACTTAAATGTTGTTGCAGTCTAAGGAACGTCGATGGCGGTCAAATATTCGGTTGAGGTTTGCAGGACACTTCAGGAAAGAGTTATTTCAGCCCAGCTTCATCGGCCGATTCAGGTTTCTCGATATGATGCCGGCACCAGGTTGGTTTATACCGTCAGGGGTGTTGAAAAAGGCAATAGGGCAAGGATTGAGCTAATTGTTGAAGACTTTGTTGGCGGCGGCTTTGCAGGGCAGGTGTACAAGGTAAAAGTCCTTCAGATAGATTGGGCAAATGAGCCGATAGAGGGTATTGTTGCCGGCGGTATTTATGCGATGAAAATACTTGTTCCACCTTCGAAATTTTCTCACCTGTTCCGCAATATGTTATACCGCTTCGGGTTTCAAGGGCCGTTTCAACTTCAAGTAAATCCCGTAGCTGTAAGAGCGGACTTACTTTGGCAAAAGTTTATTCGGCGGGGCGCCAGAATTCGTTTCGGGAACGAGAGGAGTGTATGCGATATTTTCGCTACTTTTGTAGATGAGAGGCTTTGCAGTTGTGGGCAGTTGAATGAATGGGTCCAGGGGCGGACCTGGCAGCTCGAAGCTGACCAATATATGGATGTGCTCAGGAAGTGGTGCAAAGGGCAAAGTGTCGATGAGAACAAATTAGGCTCTGGCGAATTTCGAACTAAAAGAACGTTTATGTCTGAATTTGTCAGGCTTATGCATGATATGGGGGCATACGAGTTCGCAAGGCAATATGAATGGTCCACCGCCAAAAGTCAGCCGAATTGTCTCAAGAGGCTTGCCTTTGACAGCAATCCGGATAACGGCTTAGTCGCAGTTGATTTTTCGCCGGGCCTGGTGCTTCTGCCTTTTCTTCCAATGAGTCCCGGAGATTTCAAACTGATAGCCAAAGGCATTGCCCGGGGTTCCCTGGTGCAGTTTGACCGAGGCGATGTTCGCAAGCTCGGGCAGTTCATAGACAAACATCCCGACCAATTCGAAGATATGAAGGGGATGCTTTCCGAGCTTCGGTCAACTGAGCAGGTTTATCGAGAGTCAATCGTTGATGTTACGCATAATCACATTCGGCTTCTGTATAGCAGGCGTCTCTGGTCAACGATTACTGAAAGAGCCATCGCAGGCTGGAAGGTTCGCAATTTAGCTGACAAGCGAAGTGAGGAAATATTTCAGAGCAGTAGATTTAAGGCTATGGTTTTTCTTTTGATTGGGATTTTACCGGTTTTGGGAAAGTTTTTGCGCAGGATATGGGGCAGAGCTGATTGGCGGAAACATTACGTGCAGTTGCTTACAAATCAGGATTATTTCAAGCGTGCTCTACAGGCAAAAATGGCTGAAAAAGCCATAGTCTGGCACCGTGCCGGCAGAATAAACGAAAGTGCAGCGATTAATGCTGCGCAGTCTTTGCCCCGGTTTGTGCTTCATTTTATTCTGTCGATAATTCCTTTTGCGAGATTACATCGGTTTTTGACAGACAGACAATATGTCAGGGAGGTTCTGATTTTTCTGTTTTTCAGACCTGTACGTCTCTACTTTAATGCTCAGATGCGCGAGAAGTGGCTTCGTGAAATGGTAGTCGAAGGCCGGGAAAAACACATGCTCACGGACGATGATACCAATACTATTTTATCACGAATCGCTGAGCCATTTATACAACAATACCTCAAGAGCCTTGCGGTGCATATTTGTACACTGCCGGTAACACAGGTTGTATCGGTCATTGTTGCGACAATTTATGTTTTGCAGCATCCTGAGCTTAACTGGGAGCAGGCAGTTACCAGAGCGGGAGGAATTCTCGTAGCCTTTCAAATAATCCCGATTTCACCCGGCTCACTTGTTCGAGGTTTATATGTACTCTTTTTAGTCTTGAGGCAGCACAATTTTAAAGATTATAATATTGCTATCTTTCTTGGTTTTTTTAAGTACATAGGTTATCTGGCATTCCCGATTCAAATGACCTATAGATATCCTGCACTGGCGCGGTTTATGGCTTGCCACTGGGCAACCGAAGCAACTCACATAATTCCTGTATTTGGTGAACGTGGTGCGCTGCTGGAACATTGGGTATTTAGGTTATTTTATAACTGGCCTTTGACAATCCGGCGAAGAATGGTAAGCCGGGCTGTGGTTCGCCGAACGCAACAGCCGCGTTATTGGCACGTACTTTTATATGCTTTAGGAGGGGCAGTTCTTTTTGGCGTTGTGGATTTGACTTTTATGTATTATCTTTGGACTCTGCCGGTTTTTACGGATATATGGTGGCTGTGGATAATTATACCAATGGTTTGCGGAGCTGTAGTAACAATGGGTTGTGGTGGTGCAGCCTTAGGCAAACGTATTGTTGCAGCAGTTATCTGCGGCATTTCTATCGGTTTATTTTATACAATGGCTTCGGCCATCCTTATCAATACAGAAATGACTGCAGCAGGCGGAACGTTGACGGGTATGTTGTTCTGGCGCATGCTTTGTTTTGGTGTTTTCTCGGCGATGGGAGCTTTGGTTACAGAGTTAACGCTGCCTGAGGTGCAAATAAAATCTTGATTATAGTGTTTGTATAATAGTTGTTATAGAGACCATCTTCTTTTAAAAAAAAGGTTTAAATGCTTTGGATTTGATGTTATATTTTGCAGTGCCATGTTGATGATTGTTCCAGTGAGTCAGGGCAGGATTTGGCTGGAGGTTGCTTTTGCCGATTATGGGCACCATCGAGGTCAGCGGAACTCTGTGAGAAATGGGAGTAGTTAATCAGAGTATCTGACAGTAGTTAGGCTGGGAGGAAAGGAGTCTAAAATGAAAGAGGAGTTCGTTCCTTCGATACTTGTCAAGATGGTTAATCATAAGCACCTGCGAAAACTATTATCAAAGAAGATTGACGATTACATTTACAGGAATATAGTTAATGATGATTCGGATGATTTACATCGTGTGCAGCTAAAGAGATACCAGTTTCTCTCGGCTATGCTTGGCTGTGTGACCAGGAGTATGGATAAAGGTTATGTTTCACGGGATGTAATAAGGAGAATTATCGACGTTTTTGTTCAGAACAATCTTATTCGTTCAGACAGCAGTTACGAGCAGGCTATAAAAAGTTTTGAGGACAAATACGGCGAATTGCCGCCGACTTTTATTGTGTTTTCTCCAACGCAGAAATGCAATCTGAAATGTATAGGCTGTTATGCCAGTTCGTCGGCAAAGACTGCTGCGACAATACCGTTTCCTGTTGTTGACAGGGTAGTTGGTGAAGTTCATGATATTTTTGGCAGCCGATTTATAACTATCAGCGGCGGTGAGCCTTTTATGTACAGTAGTCAAGGCAAAACTCTTCTTGATATTTTTCAGAAGTATAGTGATATGTTCTTTCTTGTTTATACAAACGGAACCCTTATAAACAGGGATGTTGCTCATCGACTTGCGGAATTGTCTAACGTGACGCCGGCAATTTCCGTTGAGGGTTTTGAGAAGGAAACCGATTACAGAAGGGGTAAAGGGACATATTCGAGGATTCTTCAAGCATTCGAAAATTTAAGACAAGCAGGTGTGCCTTTCGGAATTTCCGTTACGGCTACGAGCAAGAATGTGGATTTGCTGCTGTCGGATGAGTTTTATGATTTTTATTTTGAGCAGCAGGGCGCCTGCTATATGTGGCAGTTCCAGTTGATGCCGATAGGCCGGGGTAAGGATGAAATGGCGTTGATGGTTACACCTCAGCGAAGGTTTCAGCTTTACAGGAAATGGGAACAGGTGCTTAGTGATAAAAAATACTGTCTGGCTGACTTTTGGAACAGCGGGGTATTATCCAGAGGCTGTATTGCCTATGGACGAAGCGGAGGCTATTTTTACATCGACTGGAACGGCAATATTACGCCTTGTGCCTTTATCCCGTATTATGTCGATAATGTGTACAAGTTATATGAGAATGGGGAAACAGTGGCGGATTCTCTGTTTTCAGAATTTATGAAGAATGGTCGAAAGTGGCAAAGAGAGTATGGGCTTGATAACTGGAAGAGGCCGAATAACTGGCTGATGCCCTGCTCGATAAGGGACCACTATGAAATTTTCCGCAATTCGGTGCTGCCTACCGAAGCAAAACCAGAAGATGTCAAAGCCAGGGAGGCATTGGAGTCCGATGAATATTTCAAGGTTTTGAAGTCATATGACAGAGAACTTCAAAATTTAACCGAAAAAATCTGGGAGAGTGAGTACTTGAATGTATAATCTTCATCTGACGTAATTACAGAAAAATAGATTTGTAGCTGTTAGCAGGATGATTAATATGACTATTGAAGCGCCGCTAAGTAAATATAAAAGGACAAACTTTAAGATATACATTGGCTTCTGCCTGATTGTATCGGCGTGGTTTGCCTATGATGGTTATTTGAGCCGGAGTTTTTATAATAAGCACGTCAAAGACGGAATAGCTGATGATAGTATGAAATTTAACAGAAGCGCACCAATTTTTCTTGTTGGCCTGGCTGCTGTTTTGGGCTGGCGATTTCACTGTTTGGTTAACAAGAAGGTAATTGCCGGTGAGGATGGCCTTATCTTAAGTAACGGCAAAAAAATTTCCTATGACTCCATAGAAAAAATAGATAAGACTGATTTTTCTGCTAAAGGTTTTTTTGAGTTAACTTATAAAGACAGCAATAATAACGAGACGGCTGTAAGGATAAGTCGTAAAGACTTTGACAATTTGGATGCTGTTTTAGAGCACCTTATAGCAAAGATAAGTTGAAGGTGTAATAATATTATGTTTATAAAAAACCAGCCTCGTTTCAC
This sequence comes from Sedimentisphaerales bacterium, assembly GCA_016935195.1. GTDB lineage: Bacteria > Planctomycetota > Phycisphaerae > Sedimentisphaerales > Anaerobacaceae > JAFGRL01. The sequence goes on along the minus strand of JAFGRL010000016.1, from coordinate 8,422 downwards.
TTTGGTATTCTGTAAGAATTGAACTGTTAGGGTAAGATGAATTGTTGTGTTTTTGGATTGCAGTGGGGAGATGAAGGTAAGGGTAAGATTGTAGATATTCTTTCGGGGAGCAGTGATATTGTTGTCCGTTACAATGGCGGTGCCAATGCCGGGCATACGGTTGTTATCGGTGAGAATAGTTTTGCCTTACATCTTCTGCCAAGCGGGGCGGTTCGTCCGGGGACTATCTGCGTAATTTCAAACGCAGTGGTTATTGACCCAGATGTACTTTTGGAAGAAATCCTGTCGCTGGCAGAAAAAAACATCTCGCTGAAAGAAAGACTTTTTATAAGCGAGAATGCACATCTGGTGCTCGATTACCACAAGAGGGAGGATCGGCTGCGCGAAGCCTCTTTGGGGAGCAATAAAATCGGGACCACGATACGCGGCATTGGTCCTTGTTGTGCCGATAAGGTTGGCAGGAGCTTTGCGTTACGTGTTGGGGACTTAAGAGACCTTAACAAACTGAGAGCTAAACTGAAGAGTATAGTGGATTACAAGAATAAACTTTTTTCTGCTCTCTTCGGAGCTGAACCTGTAAGTGCCGGTCCAATTTATGAAAAATGTAAAGCTTATGCCGGTAAACTGCTGCCTTTTATAATAGATACTACTGAATTTCTGCACAAAAGTATTGCTGAAGAAAAATCAATCCTGTTTGAGGGTGCCCAGGGTACACTTTTGGACATAGACCACGGCACATTTCCGTATGTGACCAGTTCGAATTCGAGTTCGCTTGGGATGCCTTCGGGTTGTGGAATACCTGCAAAAATGGTTGATAAATTTTTAGGTGTCGCAAAGGCTTATACCACGCGTGTTGGAGCCGGTCCTTTCCCGACCGAACAGGATAATGAGGTGGGCCAATATATACGGGTCGAAGGCGGTGAATATGGTACAACTACCGGCCGGGCTCGCAGGTGTGGTTGGTTTGATGCTGTTGCGGTCAAATATTCAGCAACAATAGGTTCAGTCAATTCGATTGCGCTTATGCACCTTGATACATTAGCCGGTTTGAAAGAGTTAAAGATCTGTTATGAGTACAAAATGGATGACAGGAATTCATCATTCTTTCCTGCGAATATTGACAGGCTTTCGCAGGCGGAATGTATTTATGAGACTCTGCCAGGCTGGGGCGAGCAAATAAGCGAAGTTAGAGATTTTAATGATTTACCTGCAAACGCCCGGAATTATGTCTGCCGGATAGAGGAGCATATCGGTAAACCAGTAACAATGATTGGTGTTGGCCCGAAGCGCAGTCAAACTATCATGAGATAGAATTTATATTAAATATCAAAATTACAATGCAAAATTCAAAAATTACAAAAGAACGCACCAAACACAAGCAAGCCAAGCGCAAATGCTCAGTGCATAAGTTGCTTATGTCTTATATACTTATGTTTTTTTTTGATTTTTAATATGTCATTTTGCATTTTGCTTTTTAATCTTTGATTTTTTGTCCGTAAAGGCGTTTTTTACACTAAGTTGCGCTGTAGTAAAAGGCAGGTAAGTTTTGGAATCAAGTACTTTCGAAAAGCGCAAGGCAGCAGCGAAGCGATTAGGAATTGCCATTGAGCGTATGCCAAGGCATATCGCAATAATTATGGATGGCAATGGAAGGTGGGCGGCACGTAAAGGGCTGCCGCGTATGCTGGGCCATCGTCGGGGGGCAGAAACTGCCGAAAATATAACACAATGCTGTGCCGATTTTGGTATTGAGTCTTTGACTTTATACTCCTTCAGCATTGATAACTGGAAAAGACCGAAAGCGGAGGTTAACTCGCTTATGGATCTTTACAGTGAATATCTCGTCAGGATTCGTCCCAAACTTATGGAAGTCAGCGTGAAGCTGGTTCATCTGGGACGATTGGCTCAGCTTCGGCAAGGTTTGAAAGCCGAGCTTGTCGAAACTATCAGAATAACTGCCGGCAACAAAGGAATGGTGCTTGCGCTGGCGTTAAACTATGGCGGAAGAGCAGAAATTACAGATGCTGTCAGGGAAATTGCACGCAAACATAAGACAGGCCAATTGGCCCTTGCCGATATTGACGAGCATTGTATAAGTCAACACTTATATACGGCGGCTCTTGCCGAGCCTGACCTGCTGATAAGAACGGCAAATGAGATGAGAATCAGTAATTTTCTGTTATGGCAAATCTCTTACAGTGAGTTCTATGTTACCAGGACATTCTGGCCTGATTTTAAGAAGACGAATTTGGAAAGGGCAATATTAACTTACGCAGGACGAAAACGCCGTTTTGGCGGCATTTGAAATAAGAACGATAGTATCCTGGTGGTATGTCGCAGCTAAATCGATGGATGTCATTGCGAGCAAAGCGAAGCAATCTCAACCAGTCGAAATGGCACGATTGCTTCGTCGCTCACGCTCCTCGCAATGACAGGTCCGCAAATCATGAGCGACAGGGCATTATGAACAGCATAAACACAACCAAGCAAAGTTATTCAAAAGATTAAACAGTAATAAACGACATGCTCAAACATAGATTGCTTTTTGGCACACTGATGACAACAGTCCTTACCGTCATAGCGGTATTTGACGGGTGGCTGGACGGTTCGATAACCATCACATCGGTTGATGATTGGTCTGTCAAGGCCACGATTGTCTTTTTGCTGCTTGTGTTGGTAATAATGCTCGCACAGATAGAGCTTTCGAGACTTGTGGCTAAAAAGGGCTTGAGAGTATTTACAATTCTTTCAACGGCAGGTTCGATAATGATTGCGGGCAGTTGGTACCTACGTCAAGCCGGGGATATATATTCGAAAAACCTCATCTTAGGTGTTTTTGCGGGGTTTTTGATAGCACTGCTATCGTGTCAGTACTTAAGGTATGGTTATTCTGGAGTGCTGGCAAATTGTGGTGTGAATTGTTTTTGTGTCTTTTACCTGGGTGTTTTGAGCAGCTTTGTTCTGGGGGTTCGGATTGAATTTGGGCTCTGGCCTTTACTTATGTTCGTTTATGTGGTAAAGTCTGCTGACATAGGCGCTTATACAATCGGCAAGCTTTTTGGAAATCACAGGTTTTGCCCAGGCCTTAGCAAAGGTAAGAGCTGGGAGGGGGTGATAGGGGCCGTTGTTACCGGTGCAGCGGTGGCTGTTATATTTAGTAAGATTTTTGATATAATGTTGTGGCAGTCGGCAGTAGTTTTTGGCCTGTGCTTCGGTTTTTTGGGTCAATTGAGCGATTTGGTTGAGTCTATGATGAAACGTGATGCCCAGGAGAAGGATTCGGCAAGACCGGGAGTAACAGGTGTTCCGGGTTTTGGAGGTGTTCTGGATATTGTTGACTCACTGCTTTTGACGGCACCGTTAGCTTATCTTTTTTTTACCTTCAGTATTTAATGGAGGCAGGTTTTGGAAGTTACCGTACAGCTGGATTCGGATCGAGGGCAACTGGAATTATTCGGTCCTTCTGATAGTCACCTGAGGCTTGTTCGCAAGTCGCTCGGTGTGCAGATTACCGGCCGAAAGGATTGCCTGATAATTTCAGGTGCGGACAAGAATGTTAATCGGGCTGTCGAAATCATCGATAGGATGCACAAACATTTGATAAAGCGAGGCTCGCTAACATCTTCCGATGTTACAACTTTTTTAAATGAGAGAAAATCAGCATCACTTCGGCAAGATAAACAGGCTATTACAATCTACTCTCAAAAGAAGGTTATAGAGCCATCTACAAGAGGTCAGCAGAAGTATATTGAAACAATGATTTCCAACGACTTGACATTTTGTGTAGGGCCTGCCGGCACAGGCAAAACTTACCTTGCGGTTGCAGTTGCGGTCTCGAGCCTCAAGAAAAAGCAAATCAGAAAGATTGTGCTTGCCCGTCCGGCTGTAGAAGCTGGTGAAAAGCTGGGATTTCTGCCCGGCGATATCCAGGCCAAGGTAAATCCGTATTTACGGCCACTTTTTGATGCCCTTGAGGATATGATGGACTTTGCTCAGGTTAGGAAGTTTATGGAATTAGACGTTATTGAAATTATTCCGCTTGCCTTTATGCGTGGCCGGACTTTGAACGAGGCTATTGTCATTTGTGACGAAGCACAAAATACCTCTTCAAGGCAGATGTTGATGGTATTGACCAGGTTAGGCCATGGCTCTAAAATGATTATAAACGGCGACATAACGCAGATTGACCTAAATCCCGGCCAAAAGAGCGGTATGATTGAGGCAATAGAGAGGCTTCGTAGAATCAAAGGCATAGGTTATGTCGAGCTGACTCAGCGTGACATTGTCCGACACAGACTGGTCCAGAATATTGTGCGTGCCTATAAGAGAAAAGTCGAAGGTGAAAAAATACAATAGAAGCCAATAAGTTTGTTTTTTCAAAATATGAGTGTAGATAGCAGGGTAAAGAAGTGCCTCTATTTAAAAAAGTAAGTGCCCGCCGCAGCCATGTACGTAAGAGTATGGCTACCGAGCGTTTTATGCGGCTCAGTCGTTTAGCTGATGCCGACATCATCATTTCGGTGCTCTTGTGGCTTCTTTTCGTTGTGCTTAGTGGACTTGTTCTGTCTTTTGATTTATTCCAGATGCAGAATTATCATCAGGCAGCTTCGATGGTACTATTTGTCGTGCTGCTTTCTGTTGCCGGAGGTGTTTACATTTTTCATTATCAGAGTCGTATCATAAAGAACCACCCCAGAGCACTGGCCCTTGTTGGCCTTTTCGTTCTGCTTTTGTTTTTAGCCAAAACTGGCATTTTGCTGTTCGGTCAACTTTTCTGGGCCACCGGTACTGCTGTGGCGGCTGCCGTGATACTCACTATTGCCTACAATCAACGTTTCGCAACAGGAATGAGCCTGTTTTACTGCGTTTTGGCAAGTTTTGCGGCAGGTGCTGAGGCAGGCATACAACTTTTTTTAATTATGACAACCGGTGCATTTATTTGCTGCTTTTCTTTGAAAGAGATTCGCACGAGAACAAAACTGCTTGAGGTCAGCGCTCTGGCTGCGGTTATGGTCTTTTTAATGGGCTTTATCTTGCAGGTTCTTGGTGGAAGTGCCATCTCGAGCAAAGTTTTCAAAGCTGCAGGTTATCATAGTCTTTCGGCAATACTTGTGGGTCTTTTGCTTCAAAGCTTATTGCCGCTGATTGAAAAGGCATTTAAGATAGTTACGAGTATGACCCTGCTTGACTATAGTGATGCTAATCAGCCGCTATTGAGAAGATTGGCCATGGAAGCACCCGGGACATTTAGCCACAGCTTATTAGTGGGCTCAATTGCCGAAGCGGCCGCAGAATCAATAGGCAGAAATGGCCTTTTGTGCAGGGTTGGCGCGTATTACCATGATATTGGCAAGATTAATAAGCCTGGCTACTTTATTGAGAATGAGCTTGGCTCAGGAAGTCGTCATAAGGAGCTTTCACCTGCAATGAGTCAGCTTGTAATTATTGGCCACGTCAAGGACGGTATAGAGATAGCAAAGGAATACGGCCTGCCTGCGGTACTAAGGCAGTTTATAGAAACCCATCATGGAACTACGTTGGTCGAGTATTTCTATAATGAGGCGAAGAAACAGCACGATAGCACCGAGCGGACCGCAATGCCTCACGAGAGCGAATTCAGGTATGCCGGTCCCAGACCAAGGGCGAAAGAAGCAGCAATCGTAATGCTGGCTGATGCTGTTGAGGGAGCAGTTCGGTCTTTTCGGGATGTGACACTTCCTAAGATAGAAGCCGCCATTCACAATATAAGCATGAAGCGTCTGCAGGACGGCCAATTCGATGAATGCGACTTGTCTCTTAGAGAACTAAGCACGATAGAAGCAAGTATGACAAAAACACTTGCGGCCCATTATCACGCTCGAATCCCTTATCCAGGCACGCTGGTTGGCGATTATGCCGAAGACAGTGCCTCTGCAAGCTCAGTTCCCTTCTCGGATGACACCATACCGAATTCCCGTAGGGCCCAACAGAGGAGTCGCTAAAAGTAGTATGGATTCTGACGAAACAATCGTAGATGTCGCTGTTGAGATTACGAGCACTTTTGGGCAGATTAAAGTTGATGTTCCAAGATTGAGGCGTTTTGTAAAGACTATTTGTGTTCGTTATGGCCTGACAAATGCTGAAATTAGTATAGCACTGGTTGATGACCGTAAAATCCGCGATATAAATAAGGAATTTTTGAAGCACGACAGCTCCACCGATTGCATTAGTTTCGACCTTTCTGATACGGACGCCGAACGAGGCCCCGCGGCCTGGACGAACGGCAACGATACGCTTCTACCAAGAATAATCGAGGTGATCGTTAATGCCGAAAGGGCCATAAAGGAATCTAAGAGCAGAGGCCATACCACTGAGGCAGAAGTGGCTCTTTATACAGCACATGGAATGTTGCACAACCTCGGGTTTGACGATTCGGCTCCGGATAAGGCTGAAGAAATGCATAGGGCCGAGGATAAAATCCTGAGTGAATTTGGCTATGGCACTGTGTATGAACGAAATATCAGGAGATAACGTTAGCTGCTTTTAGTTGAAGGACTTAATGTGAGTTATTCTGTTTTTATTTTGATATTGATTTGCTTTTTGTCGGCAGGGATGCTGTTTTTTTCAGTGAATGTCTTGACTTTGCGCAGATTTTCGCGTGCGAAATTGCAGGAGGCCTTTAAATCATCAAAGTCTCGGAAAAGCGCAGAGCAATTGGCCGAAGAGCTCATAACAAATGCTGAGAAACTGCTTCTGGCCTGTTCATTGTATCGAATTGTCTTTAATGTAGGTATTTTGCTGCTTCTTTTTATAAGCATCAGCCAATCCCGACAGGGTGCTTTGAGAATTATTGATTATTTTTTGATGTGTATAATCACTGTAGTTATATTTTCTATCTTCAGTGTAGCGATTCCGCATTTCTGGTCGAAATATTCGGGTGAGAATTTTTTAAGCAAAACATATAAGTTTTTGGTATTCTCAACGGCTATAGTTTTTCCTTTTGTTAAGCTGCTTAAGCTATATGACGGTTTGATTCGCCGTCTTGTCGGAGCAATTGAAACCACGCCGGAGGAGCAGCAAGAGGAATTTCTCACCGATCTCGAACAGCATCGGATGGAGGGGGTCGTCGATGAAGAGGAGCAGGAGATGATAGAGAATGTTCTGGAACTGACTGATTCAACGGCTGACGAGATTATGACTCCGCGTACATACGTAGTTGCTGTTGAAGTAAACAGCGAGCTGCCGACGGTTCTGGATACTATCACATCAGCCGGCCATTCAAGAGTACCAGTATATGAAAGTAACATAGATAATATAGTTGGTCTTATCTACGCCAAGGACCTACTTAAAGAAATTGGCAAGGATCCGTCAGATTTTAGATTGCGCGATAAGATGCGCAAAGCCTACTTTGTTCCCGAAACAAAGCCTTTAAGAGCACTGCTTCACGAATTCCAGAATCAAAAGCTACACATTGCAGTTGTACTCGATGAATATGGAGGAACGGCTGGTATTGTTACCATAGAAGATATCCTCGAAGAATTAGTAGGTGAAATAACCGATGAGTACGAAAAGACGCCCGCAGAACCTGTCAAAAAGATAGACAAGGATACTATCGAGATTGATGCAAGAACATCCGTTGATGACTTGAATGATGAATTTGAGTTGAATCTGCCGGAGGATGAAGATTACGAGACAGCGGGCGGGTTTGTCTTCTCGCACCTTGGCTACATACCAAAGACAGGAGAAAGTTTCGGATATCAGAATCTTAGGTTCACCATTACTTCATCTGAGCCAAGGAGAATAAAACGCATCAGAATTCATACGCGTTCAGATATTTCCTCTCGTCAGTGATGTAAAGTTGGTTCTTAATTTAGAACGAGCGGGTCTGAGGGTGATTGCCGATTATGTTGATTAAAGATATGGCTATATGTATCCGTGCTGTGGACTACTCGGAAACTTCGCAGATAGTAACCTTATTTGCCAAAGACAACGGCAAGCTAAAAGCCATCGCCAAAGGCTCTAAGCGGCCGAAGTCCTCTTTTGACGGTACAATTGAGGTATTGTCATGTGGGCAGATTGTGTTTTCTGGCTCGGCTCGTCAGAAAGATTCGCAAAAACTTGCGACTTTGACCGAGTTGCAGCAAGAGCGTTATTTTGCAGGTCTAAAAAACAGTTTACTAAATCTCAACTGCTGCCTGTTCGGTACGGAATTGATCGATAATATGGTACAGGAATACGACCCACATCCGGAGCTTTTCGATAGATTTCTGCAGTTTGTGCAAAACGAATCAGATGCGCAGACAAGACGTGAAGCTTTAACTTTGCTTGTGTTGTTTCAGTTGGCCTTGCTTAGAGAAACTGGCTTACAGCCGGTTTTGTATGCATGTGCCAATTGTAAGTGTAAAGTTGATGCTGCCGGCGAGAAAAGCCAATGGTATTTTAG
>JAFGRL010000132.1 GCA_016935195.1 Sedimentisphaerales bacterium | reverse complement strand
TCCGACCCCTCAATTGCTTGCGAAGGGGTGCAGAGGAAAAAATACTTGGTTAGTAAAATGCGTGAGATAAAAATTGTTCAGATAAAAAAACTCGCTGACAGGCTCCGGTTCATAGGATTACCACGCCCTGCACCATATGGTACAGGGCTCACAATGACATTTTTAATAGACCCTTCGACTCGGCTGCGCCTCGCTCAGGGTGAAAGTGGAGTAGTTGCAGCTCGGGGTGACGGAGAGTAGTTGTGGCTCAGGGTTACAAAAGATTGCTTCGGCCTTCGTTCCTTCGGGACTACGGCGTGACAGGTCGCTCGCCCGGTGACAAACAATTTTTTCAACGGAGTATTAGACTTTCTATGTGTCTACGGGCGTATCGGTGTTCCAGTTGCCGAAGGTTAGAAGCTGGACATCGGTGCATTTGTCGCCTTTTGGAATTGCAGCTATAGCGGATACTTTCGTGTTTTTTTTGCAGTATTCGTTTATCTCATCAATGCTCATTACCATAAAGGCTGTGGAAAGGGCATCTGCACTGGCAGCATCGGCACTTCTTACCCAAACAGCCCGGCTGGTTCTTTCAGCAGGCCTGGCCATACGCGAATCAAAAATATGTGGTCCATATTCCAGACTTGAGCTGCCCAAAGCGCAGTTGTTTAGATAAACGCGCCTGAGTATCTGCTTAGGGGCGCTCATATTGCTGAAACTCAAAGGCCAGCCCTTTTGCTTATGCACTGGGTTTAAAGCCAGAACCGAGCTGCAGCCTCCGTTAATCAGAGCTGAACTAATGCCCCACTGTTTGAAAACTTCTGCCATCTTATCAAGGGCGTAGCCTTTACCGATGCCGCCAAGGTCGATATTAACGCCCTCGGCTAAAATTTGGGCGGTGTGTCTTTGGCTGTCTAACCTGATAAGATTTGAGCCGGTACACCGCCCTGCAAGTTCTATCTGTTCTCTGGATGGATTAAGTAACGTCCCATTTTTATCCTGCCAGCAATCACGAAGAGCACCTATGGTGATATCAAAAGCACCGTCTGTTTGTCTGAATAATCGAAGTGCCGTCTCCAGAGATTCAAAGGTATCTGCCCCAATTTCAATGGGCCCTTTGCCTGCGAAGTTGTTTATCCGTGATACGTCACTATTTTCAATAAATCGGCTAAGTTCAAGTTCGAGCCTGTCGAGCTCGGCAAAGCCGGCCTGGGCCGACTGCTGTGCGTACGTATCGGAAACGCCGGATATATATACCTCAAAACCTGTACCCATAGCCCCGTGTGAAAATGTATGTATTCCACAAGCCGGCTTAAGAGCTGTATCGCCTATAGAGATTGGTGCTTGTACAGATTCCATCTTTTAAGGTGCTTTACTCAAAGCGATCCCAAAGCTCTTTTGTAACATAGCCACCGAGCTCTGCCCCGGGACGCAGTTCCACACGTTTTTCAAAGATATTGACGTAGAGTTCTTTTTGTCCTGCCGGCTTAGATTCATACAATTTTTCGACGAGAGCTGACTGCAAAGCCGGTGAGGCAAGTATTAACTGGGCATCTGCAACATTCTCAGGTACTTTGTCCTGCCAGCCCACATTCTCAAAAGCTCTCAGATACCACGGCAGAGGCCAGTAATCATGCCCGGGACAGATGACCTCAATGTGAATGTTACTACCCTGTGGATGCAGGTGCGCTACCTGTTTTACTCGGCTTGTTATTGTGAAAACATCATTTGTAGGATGGGCATAAACGTATGGATTGCGCGGGTCTGCATAATACACATAGCTGCAGAGATAGCTCTGCCATGCCAAATGAATTATTCCTGCAAATATCAGCAGGCTGACAACTGCTTTTGACGTAACATTGGGCATAAGCGAAAGAAGCACCGCTGCCCCGACGCCGGCCAATAAAATCATCCCATGAGAAAATCCCAGCATGCACCAAGGCGTCTTGTAAGGAATTGCAGAGTAAAAGATTGTCATAGCTAACGTATAAAATGCAATGAATCGTATCAGCCCAAAGTCAACTTGCCGTAAGCCCTTTTTAGTTATTGCCGCGCCAAAACCAATACAACCCAGGACGATAATAATTCCCTCACTCCATACAGGACCGCGGGCAAATTTTGAAAAGATAAGCATCTTCAGATAATAATACCAGGGGTGAATGTGCAGCCGGTTTTGTTCTGCCCGGCCAAAGTAATTGCCGTAAGCTCGGAGTGATTCTGCAATCCCGCCGGGATTGGAAAAGAATGACGAGTAAAAAAGTGCTGAAACTGCTCCGGCGATTACCACTGCTGCGACTAAGTGCTTAGCCTTTATTTTTTTCTTTCCAAAAACGGCAGCTCTTTGCTGGCTGCGCTGGATAATAATTGTAATTAAAAGTGCCGCAGCCATAGAACCAAAAGCTATTATGCAGGTTTCTTTTGTTGCGTGAGCGAGGCCAAAGAATATCCCCGCCGGCAAAATCCATATCAGTTTTCCGGTGCGTAAATAACAATAGGCGCAGACAATTATCCCAAAGCTAAAACAGACTAAAAGTGTCTCCTGGATATAGTATCTGCTGTAAAAGACAAAGGCAGGAGACAAAGCCGTTAAAAGGCCGGCAAAAATCACAACAGTTTTGCCGAGCCCGCCGGTTAGAAAAAAAACAAATAGAACAAGCATTATGCCGCAAAGTGCCGGGACTATTCTTAATGTAAATTCGTTTACTTCGGACAGATTTTGTGCCGAATATAGCGAGACTCCAATCAATGTAAGGTAGTTAAGTGTCGGACCGTGATATTCAATGCTGTCGTAGCGATAATATCCCCTCTCGAGAAGCTCGCCGAACTTCACGGCGTGAACCGCTTCATCGGTATGCATCGGCCGCTGTTTTAGCCTGGGTATGCGCAGTGCGCCGGCAAGAACTGTTACGGCTAAAACAACTGCCAGCCATTTTACCGGCCATCTCATCGGACAACCTTGCCGTAAACCTCAACTTCGATATAGTGGTTCAATTCATTACTGTTATTGCCATTGCTGTAAAGGCGGACGTAACGTGCAGTGGTTCCTTTGGCATCTATTAGTTTGCCCTCGGCAGTTTCGACATAATGCATATCCGTGCCGATTCCAAGCCCTGATGAGTTGTCGATGTCATTATTAAACAAAGTCCTTACATTCGTACTAAAGTCGGAATCCTCAGCAACCTGAATAACCATATCAAAGTAAACCCTGGCTTGTTTGTGATAGTGCCAAACCAAAATAGCGTATATCTCATACTCACTGCCAAGGTCGATAGTGATATGTTGTGTAAAAGGAGCCAATTCGACGTAACTGCCGTCGGCAGCTTCCTTGTCACCATCTGTTATCATCTCGACCTCGCCAATTATCGGCTCGGGGTCGCTGCTTGTTATCGTTTTGCCGAACGCTGCATTTATTGTTCCTTCAGGCGCCAGAAAAGGGTCGCGAGCTCTGCCGAGCGGCTTTTCCAAATTTGGTACCCGAATATTCTGCGGTGTCCCAACAAACATAGGTTTCGGCAGCTTGATATTTACAGGGACCAGTTTCTTAAGCGCCTCAGCGGTCGCGGTGCTTGCGGATGTATCTGTTGTTTTCGTGGTTGGTTGCTGCCTGGATTGTGCCTTATCTTCGGAAGATTTCTTACAGGAACACAACAGCACACTTGGAATCAGTACTAACAAAATCCAATTAACCGGCACCGGCCTGTCATTTTTTTTCAGCATAATCAAATCACCTCGATTCAGAAAAACGACTGGACTTATTTTATGAACTCGTCCAAAAACAATCTTTGCTCACTGTTATCAGAAGTAAGAATCCTAATATAGCCGTATAGCTCTGTCAAGCTGCTTTACTTAAGAGAGTCATTGACACCATCGGCTGATAGAAGTAATATAACCAAACTCAAATTGGCAGATGGCCAGTTTGAAAGTGAAAAAATCAAAATGCAAAATTGCCGTCCTAAGTCCTTGGGACTTTTTACGGAGGACTCCTGACGGAGAATCCGGCTGCGGCGGATGACTGATTTTATTGAACTTTTTGTGTTATAGAACATATTGTTAAATAAATGGTTACGTCAATTTTTAACCATAAATCGGTCAGTTTGAGTAACCAAATCTTATTTTCTTGTAGGTGTTCTATTTATGAAAATCCTGGTTAGTTGGTTAAACGATTATATTGAAATAGGCTCTGATGCCGAGCAAATTGCCGAGATTCTAAGTAATTTGGGTCTGGCCTGTGAGGGGATAGAGCATTTAGGTAACGATGCTGTCATTGATATCGAAGTAACCAGCAACCGCGGCGATTGTTTGAGCTATATTGGTGTAGCTCGCGAACTTTCGGCCGCAACAGGCAAACCGTTTAATATGCCAAAGGTTGAGCTGTCTGAATCACAGCGAAAAGTCGATGAGCTTGCCGAAGTAGAGGTGATAGAGCCTGATTTATGTAAGCGTTACACGGCCAGGGTAATTGAAGGTGTTGTGATAAAGGATTCGCCGGATTGGTTGAAAAATCGGCTTGAAGCAGTTGGCCTGCGGACGGTCAACAATGTAGTTGACGCCACTAATTATGCGATGCTTGAGACCGGCCAGCCCCCACACGCCTTTGATTACGATAAAATCACCGATGGCAAAATCATTGTCCGAAGAGCGCAACCAGGTGAGCGTCTGGTAAGTATTGACGGCACTAAATGTAACCTGAATCCTGATATGCTGATCATTGCAGATGCAAAGGCTCCTGTTGCTATTGCAGGTGTTATGGGAGGACAGGACAGCGAGGTCAGCGAAAAAACAACGAGAATACTGCTTGAAGATGCGTATTTTGAGCCAATAAGCGTTCGCACCACATCAGTTAGGCTTTCACTGCCTTCCGAGGCAGCGTTTCGTTTCGAGAGGAATGTGGATGTTGGTATGATAGATTACGCCAGCAAAAGAGCTGCTCAACTAATTACTCAGGTCGCCGGCGGCAAAGTTGCAAAGGGTGTTGTTGATATTTATTGTCAGCCGGCATCGCCAAAAAAAGTTAAGCTTCGCTTGTCGCGATTAAAAAAACTGCTGGGTATTGAAGTTCCACAAAAGAAGGCATTGGAGCTTTTGTCAAGGCTGGGTTTTGAGCCGGCTTTTAGAAACGATGTAGTAGTTTGTTCTGTTGGCTCGTGGCGCAGCGATACTTATCGCGAGGTTGATTTGATTGAAGAAGTTGCACGACATTATGGTTATGACAAGATACCAACTGAGAAAAAAATTCAGATTGAGGTGGCACCGGTTGACCTGCGTAATAAATTCACCGAGTCGGTCGGCGCTTATCTGAACGGCTGCGGCTTCTATGAAACCATCAACGTTGGTTTTGTCAACAACTCAACCGCTGAGCTTTTTGCCGTAACAGACAGCAAAAAACACTTGACCGTAAGAGATGATATGAGAAAAGATGCAGATTTGTTGAGACAAACTCTTATAGGCTCGTTGATTGGCGTACTGAAGACAAACCTGAATGTCAAGAATCGGCCTTGCCGTATATTTGAGATTGCTGCCACCTTTGTACCGGACAGCGGCGCCGGCAGCCTGCCGGTTGAAAGAACAAAGCTGGCACTGGCTTGTGATAGTAATTTGCAGGACTTACGTGGCGTTGTAGAGGGATTAATAGCAAGAGGTGATAGACATGCCGGCCTGGATTTGAAACCAACCGATTTGGCCTGGGCGCAAACAGGTGCTGAAATTCTCGTTGATGGAGAGGTTATAGGTATAGCAGGGATAGTTTCAGATGCTGTTCTGGATAAGTTCAACTTCAAAAACGTAAGGCCTTGTTGTGCTGAAGTTGATTTTGAAAAGCTTATGGCTTTGCAGAGTAAAGAAGTCAAGGTTGAGCCGATACCCCGATATCCAGCAATCGACCGCGACCTATCTTTAATCTTAGAAGAAAGCATTTGTTGGACAGATATTGCAGCAGCGATAAAGAGCGGTCACTGTGACAAACTCGAGGGAATTGAATTTGTTGGATTGTATCGAGGCAAAGGCATTGCCCCCGGCAAAAAAGGTATCACAATTTCGCTGCGATTCAGAGACGAAGACGGAACACTGACACACGAAAGTGTCGATGGCTTTGAAGAAATTATTGTGGCGAATTTAAAGAAATCTTTGGGAGCCGTCCTGCGAACTAAATAGACCTTTCCGTTTTGCCGTTTAGGATACTCAATACATCGGAAGGTTTCTCCACAAGTGCCTTTGCACCGTTTGTAAGCAGCTCTTTTGCGTCACGGAATCCCCATAGAACACCAACGGCATACATACCTGCCGCCCGCGCAGTTTGCATATCTGTATTGGTATCACCAAGATAGAGGATATCTTCCGGATGTATTGCAAGTTTCTTGGCTATTTTTAGAGCAGTTTCAGGGTCCGGTTTTTTGGGTACCGAAGGTTTCGCTCCTTCAACAATCTCGAAATCCCAGTTGGCAAGAAGTTTTGCTGTCATAATTTGTGTGAAATTGTCGGGTTTGTTGGACAATATCGCTTTCGGTAGTTTCCTCTTTTGCAGGTCATAAAGCAGTTCCGGAATTCCCGGATACGGCTTTGTATTATCAGCCCAATGCCGGCTGTAGTGGCTGCGCATAATATCCAGGCATTTATTTCTCGTTTGCTCGTTTAATTGATCTTTAGGCAATATCCGGCTAACAAGACATTCTGTTCCGTCACCGACAAAGTAGCGGTAGGAATCGACAGGGTATATTGGAAAGCCGAGCTTGCTCAGGGCATCATTTGCAGAGTTGGCAATATCGGCCAGTGTATCAATAAGCGTGCCGTCGAGGTCGAATAATACCGCTCGAAATCTAATCTCTGTTCCTCCATCAATTCAAATAAAGCAGAATTTTATTAAGAACATATAACAAAATGAAAAAACGACCAAGAATGTCATAAAATATTACTGGCTTTCAACCTTGCTGACAACTTCGGCCGGTATATCAAAGTTTGCGTAAACGTTCTGCACATCATCAAGATCTTCCAGGGCATCCATAAGGTTCAATATCTTCGTTGCTGCCGCGACATTCGTAACCGCGACTGTGCTTTGTGGCACCATAGATATCTCAGCGACACGTGTATCTATTTCTTTTTCTTTGAGGGTGTCTTTGAGATGTTCAAAATTGCCGGGGTCACACGTTATTTCGTAAACCTCTTCGGCCTGTTCCATATCTTCGGCACCTGCACCGAGAGCAACCTCCAGTAATTGCTCCTCATCCACACTCACGGCCGGTACTGTAATAAGCCCTTTTTTATTGAACATCCAGCTTACGCAGCCGCTTGTGCCAAGCGAGCTGCCACTTCTTTCGAAGAGCCTTTTAATCTCAGGGGCTGTACGGTTGCGATTGTCCGTAAGCGCCTCAACCATTATCGCTACACCTCCGGGGCCATAGCCTTCGTAGAGTACCTCTTCGAAATTGACGCCCTCTAAATCTCCGGTTCCCTTCTTTATTGCCTTTTCGATGGTGTCCTTGGGCATATTTGCTGCCTTGGCTTTGTCTATCGCATAACGCAGAGCCAAATTGGCAGTCGGGTCACCACCGCCGGTCTTTGCGGCAACAATTATCATTCGTGCCAGCTTACTCCATATTTTGCCGCGTTTGGCGTCGTTGGCAGCCTTTTTATACTTTATTCCTGCCCAATGTGAATGTCCTGCCATAAACACTCCTGTATCACAAAAACGTGTCAACCTTTAACTTTTACTATAGCATACAATTTGCCTTCCAGCACACAGATTTTTCCTGCTAAATTACGCAGATTAACAATACTTTTCAATCAAAAGTACAGGGTGATTGTAACTCGTGGCTCGTAAAAGCTAAAAGTGAAAAATCATAGTATAAAAAATTCAAAAGTATTTCGATGGGATGCGCAATGTAAAGGATTGGATACCGCAAAGGCCTTGGCTAAACCTGCAGAGGGCCTGTCTCGTGCCGGCTCAGCATTTCCGTTACGACGTCAGCAACCTTCCGGGCTGCGTTGTCGCCATTTAATTGTTCTGAAAGGCTGAGCAGCTCCCTGCTGGCAAAGGTTAGCCTTTCTTTGTCATTGAGAACCTGATGAATAGATTCTAAGATAGGCTCTATCGATGAAAAGTACGGCATGAATTCCGGCACAAGGCTTCTATCTGCAAGAATATTGACTAATGAGAGGTATTTTGTTTTTATAAGCCATCGGCCTATCAGATGCCACAACATCCTGCTGGAATGATACATTACTACCATTGGGCATCCTGCGGCAGCGGCCTGTAAGGTAGCACTGCCACTGGCTGAGATTGCGAAGTCTGCCTTAGCGGTGTTTTCGATTACCGGCTCGAGAGAGTATCGGCAGTCAAAATCGCTGAGTTGTTTTGATTTTAACAACTGCAGCCTGTCATTATCGACGGCGACGGTTATGAAACCCGAGTTGTGGTATATCTGTTTTAATCGGATAGCTATTTTCTGCATCGGCAGCCAGAGCGAGGCAATTTCCGCGGTTCGCGAGCCAGGCAGTAAAACAAATATCGCCCTTTGAGGTTCGAAATTGTCATAATTTCTATTGCTGATGGAAATGTTTATCTCTGAGGCATCGAGTAGGGGGTTGCCGACAAAGATTGCATCGACACCTTTTTTATTGAACCATTCCTGTTCGAAGGGCAGTATGCAGCAAAGCTTATTGCAATATCGTCGCAGCTTGCGAATTCTCCAGCCGGCCCAGGCCCATAACTGCGGGGCGACATAGAAGATGGTCTTAAGGCCGGCTTTTTTAGCAGCTTTGGCTATGTGAAAATTAAAGGCGGGGGAGTCACAAACAATTACTAAATCGAGTTTGTTGCGTTTGAAAAACGCAGAAATTCGTCTTATCAGCTTATAATAATAGCCGATATGGCCAAAAGCGTTGTATGCCATTGTAGCTTTTGCGACGTTGCTCTCTAATAGTTGGCAGCCGGCCGAGGCCATCTTAGGTCCGCCTATACCAACAAATTCTATGTCGGGCCTGCTTTTGTTTATGGCTGTTATCAAAGCTGCACAATGCGCATCGGCGCTTGGCTCAGCAGCACTTATAAAAATTTTGTAGCTTCTATTTTTTTCCTGCATATAATACTTTGTATTATGTCATCTCGTCGATTTGCCACATAAATGCTTTGATGCCCTGATGTCCTATTTGTTCTTTCATTTTTCGCAGCTCTGACATAAGTTTCGTTGCGCTTTCCTGAGGTAATGCTGTTGTTATGACGTTGTTTGCTTTAGGCCAGACGTGGCTGTAGAAATGCGGCCCACTGGTCTGTCCTTTTCCAAGTACTTTTGTCCACTTGGTGTAACCGGTTACATCTGCCTTTTCGAGTAGTTCGAGAATTTCATCGTCAATAGCTTCATTGTAGCATATCATCACGAGCTTCATCTTTGTTCCTTCCAAAGGATTATGTTCGTGTTCTTGCTTCGAGTAAGCTGTACATTGTCGGAATCAGCACGAGTGTTACAAGTGTTGAAACAATCAGCCCGCCCATAACCGTCAGGCCTAACGGGTTCCAAATTTCAGAGCTTTGGCCTTTCGTAAATGCCATTGGCGATAAGGCAAATATTGTAGTAAGAGCAGTCATTAAAACTGGCCTTAATCTGGTCTGGCCTGCCTGTTTTATAGCTTGGGTTATCGGCAATCCTCTTGCACGAAGAATGTTAATGTAGTCAACCAGGACAATTGCGTTGTTGACGACAATACCTGTGAGCATCAATAGGCCAATAAAGACGATGACGCTCATATTGTGGCCGCCGAGGAATATGAACCATATAGTTCCGGTGTAGGCAAATGGAATGGAGAACATCACGATGAATGGGTGCAGTAGTGATTCGAACTGTGAGGCCATAACCATATAAACCAGGGCTGCCCCGACGATCAAAGCTACTGTCAGCCAGAAGAACGATTCACGCTGTTCCTCTGTTTGGCCGGCAAACTGGATTTCCACACCCTGAGGTATCTTCATTTTTTCAATTTCAGCTTCGATGTCGGAAACAACCTCACCAAGGGAGCGCTGATAAACATCGCCTTCGACATTAACGATTCTTCCCTGGTCCTTGCGTATGATTTCGACAGGGCCGAATTCGATGTTTGTCTCGGCAACGTTATCGGTTCGCACGAGTTTGCCCGTGGGGACTCGCAGTGGTGTTGCTGCTACATTTCGAATATCCTGGCGGTATTTGTCCTGGAGCCTGACGAATATGTCGTATTCGTCACCTTTGATACGGTATTTTGTTGCTTTGCGGCCATAGAATAATGCTCTTATCGTATCGCCAATATCAGAGACGTTAAGGCCCATAGATGAGGCCTTATCTCTATCGACATCTACCCAAAGTTCCGGCCTTCCGCGGACTCTTGAGATGCTTACGTCTACTGTTCCGGGAGTATTTTGTGTGATTTTCTTTATTCGGTCAGCGATTTGATCGGTAAGGTCCATATCGTCACCGATAATGTTGACTGTAAGTGGTTTTTCACCGCCGAGCAGCATTCCTTCCAGCGGGTCACCCGTATTGAGGGAATATCTATCTATCCTTAGTAATGCCTTTGAGCGGTCGATTCGTTTCCTGAGTCCGGCAGCAATATCTTCAGCAATCCTGCTGCGCTGTGTTTTGGGTACTAACTTTACGCCAAAAACCCCTATATGCGGTGCTTCGTCTCCGAATACGCTCATCATTTTTGTGCTGCTGATACCGCAGCGCGCGTATGTGGAAAGCCTCTCATCTGCGGCGACTTCCTCTTTTACAATGCCTTCCAAAACTTCCATTACCCTTGCGGTCTCTTCTACCCTCGTTCCAGCAGGCAGCCTTACTGTTCCCTGGATGACGGCTTTATCTTCCTTTGGCATAAATTCGCTGCCAAGTGATGGCAGCAGTAACAGACTTGCGAAAAAGATAGAGGTGGCGGAGACAATTACCACTTTGCGGTGATTAAGAGACCAATCGAGCAGTTGAGTATATTTTTCGCTCAAACTGCTAAACATCGATTCTGTTTTGTTGAAGATAGCACCTTTTCGATAGTCGGCTGAATCCTTACGCATCAATGTAGATGAAAGCATTGGGGTCAGCGTCAGGGCGGAGAATAAGGATGCAAGGAGAATCACACTGACAACAATTGCAAATTCGGTAAAAAATATCTTAATAATACCCTGGACAAAAAGAATTGGGAAGAAGATGCATACCGTTGTCAGGGTAGAAGCCGTAATAGCCATAGCAACCTCGGATGCGCCATAGACAGCCCCTTCTTTGGGCCTTTCACCTAACCGGCGGTGGCGTGTGATGTTTTCCAGTATGACTATTGCGTTGTCAACGACCAGTCCGATGCCGATAGTCATTCCAAAAAGGGTCATCATATTAATAGTATAGTCAAAGAAGTAGATGACTATGAGGGTAATTACAAGTGAGAAAGGTATTGTAAGTCCGATGACGATAGTAGCGCGCCATTGCCGCAGAAAGATTAGTACTATAAGCATCGCCAGCAGGCCGCCTATCATTAGTGTCTGGCTCAGGTCGTGTATGGTTCTTTCAACGTCTTCTGATGAGTCCATTAGGTTTATGACCTTTACGTCTGCCGGCAAACGCTTTTTTAACTGTTCGAGACGTTTGCGGACTGCACGGGCGACCTGGGCGGTATTGCCTCCGGATTCCTTCTGGATAAGAAGGATGGCCCCAGGTTTTCCGTTGATTCTGATGTACTGCTCTATTTCTTTGAAGCCATCCGTGACGGTGCCGACATCTGAGAGCTTCACGATTGAGCCGTTGTATGATGTGAGGACTATCTGCTGCATTGACCGAACTTCTTTGAACTCGCCGGGAACGCGGATTAGATAGTCGGTCAAACCTGTTTTAATATTGCCGGCAGGCGTATCTTTATTTTCGTTAGTGACCGAATGGACAACATCCTGGGGAGTGAGTCCGTAGGCAGCAAGACGTTCTCTATCGAGGTCGACATTGATTTGTCTGTGCAGAGTGAGTCTGATGGAAGCGGCAGCTACTCCGGGCAGACGTTTGAGAGGGTCTGCAATGTCGTCCTCTAAGATGTCCTCGAGCTTCGGATAACTTTCTTTAGCCAGCACTCCATAGACCATTATCGGAAAGCGTGAGACGTCAAATTTTACCACTCGCGGCTCATCAACTTCGTCGGCAAGCTCGATTTTTGAAAGGCCCACCGCGTCGCGAACTTCGTTGGCACGGGTTTCAAGGTCTGTGCCCCATTCGAAGGCAAGGGTAATTATCGACATATCCTCTTTTGAGGTCGAGGTTATGTGCTTTAGCTCAGGTACCGTAGAGAGATACCGCTCAAGAACTTCAGTAACTTTTGTTTCCACATCTTGGGGCGCAGCACCCTCATACGGCGTGATAACAGTTATTGCCGGCAAATCCATCTCAGGCAGTAAATCTATCGGTAATAAGGACAGGCACATCAGGCCCACGATTAAAACACCAATGAATATCATCAATGTAGTAACAGGATTTTTTACTGATAGCCCCGGAAGTTTCATTGCTGCTTCTCCTGTACAACTTCTACGTCTTGGCCGTCTTTTAGCTGCATTTTTCCGTGGGTTACGACAACGTCACCGGCAGAGAGGCCCTGGATAAGTTCCCAGTATTGGCCCTGAGGCAGTCCAAGTTCTATATTTCGTAGATTGACTTTGTTGCCATTTACAACGAAAACAAATACTTCACCGAGTTCCCTGATTAAGGCCGATTCCGGCAGAATTAGTGCATTATCCTTTTGGCTTGCAAAGATTGTCATTCTCGCGTACATACCGGGTTTTAACTTGCCGGCCGGGTTGGGCAGGCGGATTTCAACTTCTGCTGTACGGGTTAGCGGGTCAACAGCGACGCCTACTCTATGCACAAGGCCCTGGAAAGTATCCTCCGGATATGCATCGGTTTTGATTTTTACTTCTGTTTTACCGGATTGGAGTTTAGGTAAGTGCCTTTCGCTGACGCTGCCAATAACTTTTAATGTATCTACCTGTACGATTTTAATAAGAGGTGTTGACGGTCCAACCAGATTACCTTCATCGACATATTTTTTGGAGACAACAGCTGTGATGGGCGATTCTATAGTTGCCTTATCAAGGGTAACCTTTATCCTGGCCAGGGCAGCTTCAGCCTGTTTAACACTTGCCGCAGCCAATTGGGCAGCGGTTACAGCCTTGTCTTTATTCTGCTCTGTAGCTGAGCCTCCTTCGAATAACCTGATAATGCGTTTCTTTTCACGCTCGGCATCGGCAAGAGCGACCTTGCCGGCTTCAAGGGCAGCCTGGGATTCGGCTAACTGCGCCAAATAAATGTCATGGTCGATAACCGCAATAACCTCACCGGCCTTTACAGCAACTCCCACATCTACCAGCGTATTATCCGCCAGCCGCAGCCGCTGCAGTTGTCCTGTAATCTCCGGTACAATTTCAACACTGGTCAGGGCCTGGAAACTACCTGTTACGGGAATTGTTTCCGCTAATTGTGCCGTTGTTACAGCTTCTGCCTTGACCTTGGTGGCTTTATCGGCCTGGTCTCCAGTTGTTTTTGTCTTTTTCGGCCAAGCAGCGATGACAATAAAAACAGCAGCAAGGATAATTATTATTGTTGTAACTTGCTTCGGAGGTTTCAACCGATAATTCATTTTTCTTCTCCCTTGGTAGCTATATCATCCTGAAGCTGTGGACTCAAAACTCCCATCGCTTTTTGTAAATCCAGTTTAGCAACCATATGTGAATAAATCGCCTCATAATAAAGCGATTTGGCCTTGGTCAATGCCGATTCGGCGTCAATAACCTCAACCTGTGTATTTATACCTTCCCTGTAACCAACCTCGGCGAGCCGGCTGCCTTCGGCTGCCCTGCTAAGATTCAACTGCTGTGACTGCACAAATTCCTCGGTATTTTCAATACTCAATAATGCCTTGGTCAGTTCGAATAAAGCTGTTTCTTCGGCGTCAATTAAATCTATCTGAGATTGTCTTAGCCTTGCTTTTTGCTGTATAATTTCTCCCTCACGGGACAAACCATCAAATATGGGCATAGCAGCCATTACGCCTGCATACCAGGAATGTCCCCATTTGATTTCTGTGCTGCTGTGTGGGTCGGGTTTTGCCCAGACATTGTCATAAAAACCACTGATGGTAGGCCAATACTTACTCCTTGCGGTGGTGAGCAATTCCCTTTGTAGTTTTGTATTAAATTCCTGACCGAATAAATCGGGACGGTTACTGTAAGCAACTTCTACGGCCTCGGCCATTTCGATTTTCATAGGAACGTAGATAAGTACATCTGAAAGGGTAAAGGAGCTGTCCTGAGAAATACCCATTGTTTTTAGTAGTTGTGTTTTTGCAATATTGATTGTGTTTTTGTTTTGAATTAAGTCTGCATTGAAATTTGAAAGCTCTACCTCGGCGCGAAGAACATCAAAATCCGAAGCGACTCCACCGGAACGTTTTTGTTTTACATCATCCAGATGAGCCTGGGCCGAACGTACAGCATCGGCACTTATCTGGTATAAATACTGATTGAGCAGAACATCATAGTATGAGCGAACTGACAAATAGATTACATCCTGCAGGGCAGCTCGAACCATCTGGTCCGCCAGCAGCACCGACAATCTCCCTGCATTGATAGCGGCAGGGATAGCACCTCCGGAGAATAACGGCTGGGTTACCCTCAAAGATGCGGAGTAGTTGTCAATATCACCTAATGAGATTGTTCCACCGCTGGGAATGTCGAACGAAGCTACCTCGTCGAGGCGTTTGTACTCGCCGGAGAGACTCACCTCAGGCAGTATTGCAGAATAGGAGCTCAGCTCCTGGCCGCGAGCAAATTCTTTTTCCTGAAGAACGAACTGAAGCATCTTGTTATTCGTAAGGGCCAATTTAATACAATCCTGCAAACTCAACTGGCCGGTTATACGAGTCTGATTCTGCTGCTCTAAGGCTTTACGATTTTTCCATCGATTAAAAGCCTCTTGTCTTGAGAGAGCTGCCTGTGAATAGTACTTCTCGCTGCCGGTACAGCCGGCTATGAATATAATAGCTAATGAGCAAAGGATGAATGAACCATATTCTCTGAATGTAAAGTTCATATTTGCAGTTCCCGGCTTTGAGCCGATGCTTCGTTCGATATTTTCAATACGCCCTTTAGCAGCAGGGCGGTTACGGCTTGTGTTTTATCTGCTAACTTTTCATTGGCCTTTAGAATGTAATAGCTCTGCAAGGTGCCCTGCAGGATATCGCTGATTGCGTCGGCTGTTTTTTCTATATCCACCTCCCTGAACTGGCCAAGAGCTATTCCATTTTTTAGGTTTTGCTGGATTTGGCCTATGTAATCGTTATACATTTCGAGGAAGTTTTGCCGGTACTCATCCTTAAACTCGCTTCTGACCTGCATGATAATCTCAATAAGTTCTTTATCGTTATCAAAAAACTCAAAATAGGTTCGCACTCCGTTGATAATCTTTTGTCTGGGGTCAGTAATGGGTTCAATTTTGACTCTTATGACTTCTCGAAGCTGCTGCATACCACGATAAAAAACAGCAAGAAATAAGGTCTTTTTGTTCCTGAAGTATTTGTATAAAGTGCCTTTTCCAACCCCCAGCTCGGCAATAATTGTGTCGGTCAGGGTGCGGCGATAGCCATTGCGGGCAAATACAAGTTTGGCAGCATCTAAGATTTCTTCTCTGCGACGCTGAATCAGCAAGTTTCTTTTGTCTTGTGATAACATAAACGTTTTATAAAAAAGGACTTATATAAACTAACGGCTGACTGACCAGTCAGTTCTCTCTTATAGTATAATACTTTTTTGCGGAATCGGCCCAAAAATTAACAGGAAAAAACAAAAATTTTTTTGACCCATATTGGAAGTGTCAGATAGCAAAAGCAGGGGCAAGTAAGATATGTTTAGATTTCATAGCATCTTACGGTCGAATCCGAATTCTCATTTTGTACGATTTAGCAGGGCTGTCACCAGTTCTTTTAGCGTTTTGGCCTTTGGGCCTAAAGGTTCCAAGGCAATAACTGCCTCTTCGGCCAGTTGCTTAGCTAAATGTTTTGATTTCTCAAGCCCCATTACCTGTGGATATGTACACTTTGCGTTTTTAGCATCTTTGCCTACACTTTTGCCTAACTGCTGGCTTGAGCCGCACACATCAAGAATGTCATCGGTTATCTGAAAGGCAAGGCCAACCTTGAGGCCATATTCACATAGATGGTTAAACTCGTTTTCATTGGCCCGGCCGGCAATTGCGCCCATTGCCGCAGCACAGCGGAACATCTTAGCGGTTTTGTTGGTATGAATGACTCTGAGCATTTCTTCCGAGCCTACCATATTCTCGGCTTTCAAATCAGCTAATTGACCTGCAATCATACCTGCAGTTCCTGCCGCCTCAGCCAGTTCGCTTATCAGCCTGACCGCAACCTTTGGCTCGTCAATTTCTTTAGAGAGAATCTCAAATGCAATTGTCAAAAGAGCATCGCCGGCCAGAATTGCGGTGGCCTCATCGAAAGCCTTATGACAGGTAGGCAGGCCTCTTCTAAAGTCATCATCATCCATAGCCGGCAAGTCGTCGTGCACAAGCGAATAGGTATGAACCATTTCAATCGCCGCCGCAGCAATTTCTGCCGTTTTATTCACTGAGCCGGCGATAAGTTCACAGCACCAGATAATCAATGCTGGACGTACCCGCTTGCCGGGAGCTTCAAGACAGTATCTCAGAACTTCTCGCAGGTTGTCATCCATTTGGCGGGTTTTAATGAGTTCTCTTAGCTTATTATTAACAAGCTGAGCTGTTTGACGTAGCTTTTCCTCGAGCTCGCTGTGTATTTCTGTGGCTGAAAACATATCCTGATCCATTTTGCTGTAAAGGTTGTATGTTCATATCGCAGGACTTATTATATTGCTTTTATGGTAATATAAAAGGGAATTGAAGAAATCGTCTCGCGATTTTATTAAGGGACCTGCTGTCTATGAATTGTGAAATGGTGCTGATTCTTGGTGTTACCGCCTCGGGTAAAGGGCGTTTGGCCTTTGAGTTGGCAAAAAGCCTTGATGCAGAGATTATCAGTGTCGATTCGATGAAGGTCTATCGCCGGATGGATATAGGCACTGCCAAACCTCCGAAAGATGCCCGCGAGCAGGTCAAATACCATTTGATTGACATTGCTGAACCCAGCGAATCTTTCAGCGTAGCGAGATTTCTCGAACTTGCTGATAATGCAGTAGAGCAGATAAAGGGGCGAAACAAGCCTGTAATAGCAGTTGGTGGAACAGCCCTTTACATCAAAGCCTTGCTCTTCGGCCTATTTAGAGGCCCTGCGTCGAACGAGAAAGTTCGAGCACATCTCAAAGCTAAAGCGCACTCGGTAGGCTTACAACAGCTATGGAGCGAATTGGAAAGTGTTGACCCGGCCGCTGCCTCACGCATACATCCGAATGATGTCCGGCGCATAATAAGAGCTCTGGAAGTATATGAAGTTACCGGAAAACCAATTTCAGAATTTCAGCAGCAATGGCCAAACGGCGAGAATAAATTAAATGACCCAGCCTCTGTAAGCTGGACGATAATAGGTCTTCACAGAGACAAATCTCTCGAAAACAGGAGGATAAACGAGCGAGTCAGGAAAATGATATCCGCCGGCTTTGTCGATGAAGTTCGTTCGCTGCTGACAACAGAGGAACCTTTAAGCCATCAGGCTCGATGTGCAATAGGATACGCCGAAATGATTGAGCACATAGCCGGCAAGATAAGCCTGAACGATGCAGTAGAATTGATAAAAACAAATACCCGGCGACTGGCGAAAAACCAACGTACCTGGTTTAAGACTTTTCCAAACATCCACTGGCTTGACATAGAGGCTAATCAATCAGAGGAAAGCATTTTAAACAGAACAAAAAATTTAGTAAGCCAAAGCAAAAAATGAAACGTGTTATCTCTAACAATCAGTACTAATCGGGATGCGGTATGCTCATAAGAAGGCGCAAACTGTTGGCTGATAAGAAGCTACTTGGTCGGTGGGGTGAGAGACGCTCAGAGAGGTTTCTAAAAAGAAAAGGCTTTAAGAAACTTGCCCGAAATTTCTCCTGCAGAACCGGCGAAATCGATCTTGTTATGGTTGACGCAGACGGAGCTGTTGTCTTTGTCGAGGTAAAAACAAGAGCCGGTGAGGATTTTGAGCCGACAGAGTCAGCTATCACGCCTGCTAAAAAAGCCAAATTGCTCAGGACGGCCCGCTATTTCCTTGCGACCCACAAGATAGAGAATCGGCCACTCAGATTTGACGTTATTGCAATAGTGCTCGGCCAAACTGGCCGGTCCCAAATAAGACATTATGAAAATGCTTTTGTACCATAGTGTAGCCAATCATAGATATTAGGGCATCAAGGGCTAATAAAAAATTTTTTACAAAATAATGTAAAATATACTCGGAAGTGTATACTTAACGCACAGGAAAGCACTATTCCAATAATTGGAATAGTTAAAATTGTGAACAATTGCTGATGTGATTAAGGTTATTACAAGCTGTATGTATTGCTAAGGTTGAGGGGTTAGAGCTTTTGTTCTAAAAAAATCTGCGAGGCTATGAAAGCCTCTTGCTTGGGCAGATGCACTGAGAATAGCTTTTTCTTCAACCGTTAAACGAACATTTACTTGCTCGCTACGGTTACCTTTATTCGCAGGAGCAGGCACAACCTTGCCTTGCTCTAAAAGGTGCGCGACTGTTGCAAAAAGAGCTTCTTTTGTATTCTTGGCACACTCATTGGGGGTTTTCCCATCTCCAAACACAGTTGGTATTTCCAGACCCCTCCCGTACCATTCGCCGTTTTCTTCCGTCAAAATAATCTCATATTTTTCGGCTATTTTTTTGGCTTTGGAAGCAACCTTTGTATCAAACGCTTTATTCAATTTTCTCAATTTGTTTGACATAAAATCCCTTCACTTTCCCACTATGAACGGGTATGCTTATTGGCAACAAACCTTTCTTCGTAAAGATATGATGTGAGCCAGAAATCCTTGTCAAGTTATATCCCTTTTCTTCGAGCAGTTTTTTAACCTTACTAAATCTTGCTTCGGTTGTCACAATTAAAGTATAGCTTAGGCTATACATTTGTTCAAGAAAAAAATAGTAATTTTCATGCGCTTTATATAGTAAGTCTTTTATTAACAAGGGATTGCGATTGAGAAAATTTTTTGCAAAATAATGTAAAATATACTTGACATAAAGTAAAGTTTGCTTTACATTATGTACTATCGAGGTTACATAAAACTGCGAATTGTGATTAAAAAGGGGAAAATATTATGAACAGACCACAAAAAATTGCATGGTATAGCATAACAGTTCTTTCAGCAGTTCTTATTCTCACTGTTGCTATGAGCTACTGATTTGTGACTAAGTTTGGCTGGCAAAGAATCGAATTAGGTCTATGTCACATTGGATTTGGTTGTATTGCAGCCATAGGCCCATTGATCTTTCGCAAGGACAAAAAACAAACGGTACATTCCGATGAAAGAGATTATCTCTTTGAACTCCGTGCTTCGTTTGCTGGCTTTGACGCTTGATATTGCTTTTTTGTAGTAGCGGGCATGGCAATTTTATTATCACATGGTTTTAGCGGCGATATCTCGGTTACATGGCTTATTCCCTTGCTTGTCGGAGGCTACTTTACAGCAGAATTCGTTCGCTCAATTGCAATATTAACTCAATACGGCAAGACAAGAAGAACATCTTAGGGAGATTAAGAAAATGAAACGAATACAAAAAATAGCAATGTTTATGTTTGTAACCTTTACTTGTGCTCTTATCACCACTGCTTTGGCAATTGCAGTCGTGTATGCTAAATATGGTTTTCCAAAGGCTTGGGGTAGCCTTGGCTTTATGGGCATAGCTGGTATTGGCGGATTGGCCCAACTGTTTTTCAAAAAGGACCCAGGAAAAGTAGAATACGATGAGCGTGATCGACAGATTCAAAGAAGAGCTGCTCTTACAGGCTTCGCATTAGCTTACCTTATTGTCGGCTTGGCAACAATGCTACCTTTTACTATTCTTGGTCCTAACACTCCAATCACCACAAACTGGCTGCCGTTGATCTTCGGAGCTGCTGGTTTAACTCATTTCTATTCTTGGTCCATTGCGATTCTAACCCAATATGGCTGGAGGAACAAAAATCATGAATAAGGCACAAAAAATAGCATGGTTCAATCTTGTTACGATAATTGCTGGGTTTGGTTTTGGATTTACATTAGTTGCCGTGGAAATGTTCAAATTAGCAGTAATACTCTTTCTTAGTGCCGGAGCTCTTATAACAATCTCACCTCAACTTTTCCGGGAAAAACGTGGCCGTATTGACTTTGATGAACGCGACCAGTCAATTAGACTGAGAGCATTGTTTTTTGCCAGCTTTTCAAGCTTTTGGTTCTTAATTATACAGTGTGTTCTCCAGGTTTTTAAAGTTGGGCCGAGAGGTTCGGTTCCGGTAGGCACATTAGTAGGAACGGTTAGTGGAGCATTGTTTGCATTTGTAACAGCAAAATCCTTGTGGACCCTTTATGAGTACAGACATGGAAAAAAGTGAGTTAAAAAACCAGGTTCGCAGATTGCGTTTCGAGAATGGCGAGATGACCCAGCAGCAATTGGCTGACAAGACAGGTGTCACCCGACAGACGATAATTGCAATCGAGGCGGGCAAATATGCGCCATCGCTTACTTTGGCGTTTAGAATAGCGAAGGCCTTCGCAGTACCGATAGGCAATGTGTTCCAATATGAAAATGAAGATAGTTAGCATGTAACACTCTCAAAGCCCTCTAATATTCAGGCTTTTCTGCTTCACTTTTATCTTAGGCAGTGGTAATCTGGCATTTTGTAAGAACTTTGCTTTGTTGAAAACCATTGAAACTGTCATCTTTTCAACAGAGCATTAGAACTTCTTAGGAACCAGCGTGATACGGGAAAGGATATGAGCAGAAGTTTGGTTTTGGAATAATGGGACTGATTGATACACATTGTCATTTGACGTTTGAGCAGTTGGCTGATGATATTGATGATATTATCGAACGCAGCAAAGCTGCGGGTGTGGCCGGCTGGGTAACCGTAGGGACCGATGCGCAGGAAAACCGAAAAGCTGTCGAACTTGCCAATAGATTTGAGAATATGTACGCTGCTGTCGGGATACACCCTCACGATGCAAAGGATGTAACGGCTGGTACGATTGCCGAGTTGAAAGAGCTGGCGAAAAATGAAAAGGTCGTTGCGATTGGTGAGATAGGCCTGGATTTTCACTACAATCTTTCGCCGCAGCAAGAGCAGAGACGAGCATTTGCCGGGCAGTTAAGAATCGCCAGCGAGCTTAATCTGCCGGTCATCATACACTGCAGAGATGCCTTCGATGAAACTATAGATGTTTTGGAGCAGTTCGGCACAGGGGTGAAAAGGGGAGTTTTTCATTGTTTTGACGGCTCGGCGGAGCAGGCAAAAATTGCTCTGGGTAAGGGTTATTACATATCTTTTACCGGCGTTGTTACTTTCAAAAATGCTGAGCAAAACAGACAAGCTGCTAAAATTGTGCCTGCCGACAGGCTGATGCTGGAGACCGATTGCCCGTATATGTCGCCTGAGCCTGTGCGTAAACAAAAGATAAATGAACCAGCTTTTATGATTCACACTGCAAGGGTCTTGGCGGATTTAAAAGGTTTGGGATTATCGGATTTTTCGCAGGCAGTAACAGCAACTACGAGGTCGTTTTTCAACCTGCCAAATCGAGACATTTGAGGATTTAATGTGCCGTGCTTACATAGACCGCAGGGTTCTTACAGTGCTTACAAGCCGAAAAATTTATCTCATTTGACCAGGTGTCCAAAGCTTTATCAAACGCTTTTTTTCATATTAAAACGCAGGTTTTATTATTCTACTTGACTTTTTGGCTTTTTAGCCCATATTTAGGTAGCTGACACTTGTTTTTATTCAAATCAGGCTCAGCGAACTTTTGCTGTGATTTCATTACGGAGCTAATGCGTAAAAGGTCTGGCGTTTTTTCCCATTATTAAATTATTATTTACAACGCCTTGAAACAACGGCTTAGTAAATATCAAATAGGGATTGGTTCTCAATAATGCAGGGTAGATTCGACAGCGGCACGATTTATCAGGTTCAGCAGGCTAACGACATCGTTGAAGTAATCAGCGAACATATGAGCCTGAGCAGAAAAGGCAAAGAGATGGTCGGCTTATGCCCTTTTCACGAAGACCACCGGCCGAGCTTATACGTTAACAGTGCCAAGCAAATATTCAAGTGCTTCGCATGTGGTGCAGGCGGCAGCGTCATTACATTCGTGCAAAAGCAGGAGAACCTCACTTTTGCACAGGCAGTTGAGAGATTAGCCAAGCGAGCAGGTATAACATTAAAACCTGCCAGAAGGGTCAGGGGCGGCGACTCGGAGCAGTCCTCCCGGATGGATCCGAACAGATTAGCTGAGGTTAATGTCTGGGCCGCCAAATATTTCCAGAACAATCTTTTCGATAGTCACAAGGGCAGAGCCACGCGTGAGTATCTCGCTCAGAGAAAAATAGCCTTAGATATCGCCAGGAAATGGCGACTCGGTTTGGCTGTAAATTCATCTGATGATTTGTTAAGAGTTGCCAAAAACAAAGGCATTTCTGAGCAGATGTTAAAAGCAGCCGGCCTCGTATTGGTGGCAGGGGGGCAGTTGCGGGACAGGTTTATCAACCGTCTGATGTTCACTATAACAGACGTAACAGCAAGGGTGCTGGGATTTGGCGGGCGCACACTGGATTCGGCATCAGCTAAATACATCAATTCACCAGCTACTATTTTGTTTGACAAAAGCAATCTGTTATACGGCTTAGAGCAGGCCAGAGAGCAGATTGTTTCCTCTGCTGCCGCTGTAGTGGTAGAGGGCTATACCGACTGTATAATGGCGCACAGCAAGGGCTGTGCTAATGTTGTCGCTACGCTTGGCACCAGTTTTACTTCCGGCCAGGCAAGGATTCTAAGACGATACACTAAGAAAATTGTGCTAATTTTCGATAACGATAATGCGGGGATAGAGGCAGCCAATAGAGCGTTAGAGATATGTATAACTGAGCATATCGACATAAAGGTCGCATTTGTGCCCGAGGGCAAAGACCCCTGTGATTTCCTTTTAACAGCAGGAAAAAGCGGATTTGAGCATTTAGTGGCTAATGCGGTCGAAGTCTTTGAATTTAAGTGGAACAGACTTTTAGAAAGATTCAAAAGAAGCGATACGTTCATTGATAACAAGGCAGCGACCGAGGAGTTTCTGCAGACGATTGCGATTGCAATTTCGACAGGTAACATCAATGTAATTGACAGGGGTTTGATAGTTAACAGGCTTTCGGGGACTATCGGATTGCAAAGCAAGAAACTGGAAATTGAACTGAATAAGAGAATCCAGAGGATTCGAAAAAAACCCCGGGCAGTTGCCGGCTCAGGTCCAGAAAAGGCAGCAGGGAAAACAGGGGTATCGGTATCCGAAAATGGTTTGGGGCAGGACATGGGTAATGGTCTATATGCTGCTGCCCAGCGGGAGGTACTGGAGGTATTGCTTAATGAGCCGAGTCTTTTTGAGCTCGTGAAAAATAAAATTACAGTGGAAATGTTCGATGTGACGATATTGAAACAAGTTGCGACCATATTGTTTAAGACAATTGATGCCCATCCTGAATCTATACTGAAAACGGTTCTCGCCCAGGCATATTCCCCTGAATTGGGCAATGTCATTGCTGAGTTGGCCCAGCTTGGCCAGGAAAAGGGCAGTTTCAGGTTTCGACTGAGTGATGCTGCCGATGTTATGCTGCGCAGAGCACGGCGAAAAGGCCGGGAAATTGAGATACACACATTACAGGGTCAGAAACAATATCTGCAGGATTTAAGTAAAAAGACCAAGGCAGCAAACCCCCATAATGTGGGGATGGTGTGAAAGCGGCAATAAGAACATACATAATTTTGAACCGTATTTGTCTATAGAGGATTTGGTAACGTATAACGATTGATTATAAGCGAGGTGTGAACTGTGGCTAAAAAAGGTTTGAAGTCCACGAATCCGGACAAGAGCAGTCCTAAGAAACCTATACAGTCGGCTTCACAAAAAAAGGACGTCGAGCAGCAGATAAAGGTATTGATTCAACTAGGCAAAAAAAAGGGCTTTCTTACCTACGAGCAAATGAACGAGGAACTGCCTGATGAGGCGGTCAGTCCTGCACGTTTGGACAGGCTGCTGGCTACATTGGATGAAATGGGCATCAACCTTGTTGATGAAGCCGACGTGGAAAAGGAGCCGGAAGATGGATTTGAACGGGAAGAACATACCAGCGAGGATGAGCTGCTTGAAAAAGAGCTTGTTGGGGCAGAAGCTGTAAGTCGTATCGACGACCCCGTGAGAATGTATCTGACACAAATGGGAGAGATTCCCCTTTTGACTCGCAAGTTAGAGATTACTATTGCCAGGAAGATTGAACTTACTCGCATGGCATTTCGAAGGAAAATGATGGAGTGCGACTACTGTGCACGAAATGCACTTGGAATACTCCGCCAGGTTCAGGAAGGGACACTGTCGTTCGATAGAACTATGAGAATAAGTACCGCTGAAAACCTTGTCAGATCGGTGATAAAAAAACGCATGCCGCAGAATATTTGCACGGCAGATAAACTGCTCAGCAGCAATCAGGCACTCTTTAAGAAATTGCTACAGGCCAACATCCATAACGGCAACAAGAGTATATTAAAACATATGCACAGAAACAGGAGAAAAATTGCAACATTGCTGGAAGAGCTTAGCATGCGAACCGGCAGAGTCCAGGCGATGAAAAACAAAATCCACGGTATCGGCAAGAAGATGCACCAGTTGGAACATATTATTGAGCAGGGAGTCAACCAGAATTATACCGAAGAAGATATTGAGACAATGAAGCAGGAATTAGCCGGTCTGCAGGAACTGGTTCTGGAGACACCGAAACAGCTCGATAAGAGATTGCGTGCAATCGAGAGGGTATTTGGCAAATACGAGCAGACAAAAAGAATGCTTTCGAGTGCCAACCTCAGATTAGTGGTTTCCATTGCAAAGAAGTATCGCAACCGAGGTCTGAGCTTTCTGGACATAATTCAGGAAGGCAATACCGGCCTTATGAGGGCGGTTGACAAATACGAGTACCGAAGGGGATATAAATTCAGCACATACGCTACATGGTGGATTCGTCAGGCCATCACTCGTGCTATTGCCGATCACGCCAGAACAATCAGAATTCCGGTACACATGATTGAGACAATGAGCAGGCTGAGAACAGCCAGCAAAATTCTACTTCAAAAACTTGGCAGAGAGCCAACAGTTGAAGAGATTGCTGAAGAAGCGCAAATGAGCATTGAAGAGACACAGAGGGTTCTGAAAATATCTAAACATCCAATAAGTCTTGATAAGCCCATAGGTGACAGTGATGACAGTTACTTCGGTGACTTTATCGAAGATGACGATATTGACTCACCTGTTACATCAGCTACCCAGGAAATGTTGAAAGAGAGAATAGATCTGGTCTTAAAAACACTTTCGTATCGGGAACGTGAGATTATCAAGCTTCGATATGGAATCGGCGACGGATACACATATACGCTCGAAGAGGTGGGCAGAATATTCAAAGTCACGCGTGAACGCGTAAGACAGGTTGAAGCCAAGGCTATAAGAAAACTGCAGCATCCGGTCAGATCTCGCAAATTAGAAGGTTTTCTTGATCATAAGACGGTACCTTCGATATCGACCCTTGTACTAATGCTTTGTTTAAGCCTGGCTAAATGGTTTGGTTTTTTAGTATCATAAGATATTAGGAGTTTTAACTGTGTGTGAACATTGCGGCTGTGAACAAAATAGTAAGGTAGAAAACCTTCAGGAAAAGGTAATGAGCGTAATCGATGTAGTACGTCCTCAATTGCAAAGCCATGGAGGTGATATCGAATTAGTAAGCACACAGGCAGACGGCACCGTCAAGGTCAGACTCAAGGGAGCGTGCAGCGGCTGCCCCGGTGCTCAAATGACCCTAAAACAAGGCGTCGAAAGGCTTTTGAAGGAACAATTCCCGGAAGTAAAAGAAGTCATTGCTGTAGATTAAGGTCTGTGGTTCTTCTCGAGACACGTTCGGCGGCTGGAGCCCTTAAAATATTTACTTCTTTATAGTTTCACGTCCTTTAGACTTCGGCTGTGTGCTGATTCTGTGCAGTCTATAGACGTTGATAAAACGGTACTTGGTGCCGAGTGTGCATATAAATTCGTATGGCCCGATGCTTTGGGCCTTACTAAGGAAGGCGAAATTTGCCACTTTCCACGACTTATAATATCTGCTGTTGACAGACCGGCCAATTCGCGAATCCCAGGCAATATAAGTAACGTTCTGCTCATAACAGCCCTGCAAAAACTCATTTTTGTTATCACCTTTGATATCTCTGGTGTGAACGAAATAGTCTTCATACTTCGGTGCCATTATGTCTAAGATGACCGGTGCCGTACAAGCCAGTTTCTCGCCGGTTTTGGCATTGGCCAAATACCAATCCAGCAGGTACTTAAATTCTATGTCACGCTCTCCGTTACCTACCACCTGAGCCAGTACAACCTGATTCGAAGCAATAATCAGAGCCATCAATACAGAAATGACGATGTCCGGCCATAGATGCCGACTGCGGTAAATCACAGCCCTTACAAGCAAAATCAGGCAAATCAGGCCGATAGCGACATAAAGCACGGAAGCAGAATTCTTGCTGACAGGAATTAATTTTTCCGTTACAGGCATAATCATCGCAAGCCAGCAAATCGATATTATAAGAACCGCCATCTGCAGTGCGATTACTACAGGCCGAGGCACCCTGTGTCCAGCATCAATGAGCTTCCAGAAACTCCAAAGGCCGTAAAAGCATATTATGATTGGTATCCAAAAAACAATTACACAAAACCTGTGCAGCACAAAAGAGTGTATAACGTGAATGAAAATATAAGGTACGAAGAACAAAACCAGGGCCAGAATTTGCCACTTTCTTTTGTATAAACCATAGACCAGACCGAAAACAAAACCTGCCAGCGCAAATATCTTGCTGATAACAAAAAGTATTTTAAACTTCTCGGATGTGGGCATAAAGAAGGGGAAAAACCCGACCTGCCACAGAAGCTGAACATATTTAAAAAAGACATCGCTCATAGCACCAGCCGAACCAGCCTCTTTTAGATAATGGGTATATCCTTCGGTGCGCCAGCTCATAACCGTTCCCAGCATCCATAGTGCCAAAGGAACCGAGGCAATAGCCGAATAAAAAAATGACCAGATTCGCTCTTTTTTGTTTTTGTCATAAATCATATCCATAACAAACGCCACGAAAATCAAAAGCGCTGCTTCATATCGCACCATTGTAGCGGCAGATGCCAGAACATAGCTCCAGCGGGACCGCCGGAAAATCAGGAAAAATGTCGCCAGCACACAAAACAGAAGAGTTATTTCAACTATTGCCTCGGTAAGCAGTTGTATCATAAAGGGATTAAGTGCCAGAATCACGGCAAGCCACAGTGCTGCTTTGCCGATTATCCTTCGGCCAACAAGCCAGAACAGCACAGGCACAAATGAAAACAGCAGAGAATTGAGCAGCCAGCCGCCGACGAAATCAGGACTCTCGGCACCGGTAAGTTTGCCCAATAATATCTGAAGAACTCCTACAAGCGGAACCCTCTTAAAACTATAAGGCATCTCAAATGATAGAATGTTATGACCTACCTTTTCAAAACATGGAAAATCAAAGTGCGGTACAGGTTGATGGCCGAAATATAAAATCGATAGATAAACCCCAAATCCAAAAAGAGCAAAAATACAGAAGATATCAAATCCTCTTTGCCTTCTGTCGTCTGTAATAGCTTCTGCTTTTAAATTCGATGGTTTATGACTGGCCATTGTAATTAATCCATAATACCCTAAAGTATCATTACCGGTTATTTAATGTAAGTGTGTAGCGATTTTACCGGTATCCGGTTTTTCAATAATACCTCTTTCAGTTATTATCGCCGTAATAAATTCGGCCTGCGTAACATCAAAGGCCGGATTTAGAACTTTCACACCTTCGGGCACAGTTCTCTTGTCACCAACAAACTGTACTTCATCAGCAGACCTTTGCTCAATCGGTATATCAGGCCCGCTTGAAATAGTCAAATCAAAGGTGCTTGTCGGTGCGGCTATATAAAAAGGTATTCTGTGATGGTTGGCTAAAATGCTTAAGCTGTATGTACCAATTTTGTTGGCAGCATCTCCATTTGCCGCTATGCGGTCTGCACCTGTTATAACAGCATTTATACGGCCTTGCTTCATCAGCCAGCCAGCCATATTGTCGCAGATGACTATTACGTCAATACCCTCCTGTCTGAGCTCCCAGGCGGTGAGCCTTGCACCTTGAAGCAGAGGACGGGTTTCATCAACGTAAACCTTAAAGTGTTTGCCTGCTTTTTTAGCTTCGTACATAATCGACAGCGCCGTCCCCTGACCGGCAGTTGCCAGTGCTCCTGCATTGCAATGTGTCAATATCCCGTAGTCGTTCTTAATGAACTCCTGGCCGTTTTGGCCAATTCTACGGCACATCTCCTTATCTTCCTGACAGATAGCATTTGCCTCAGCTAAAACACATTGCTGGAGTAGCGGCAAGTTAGCCTGTGACTGTTCGATAACAAATTTCTCGGCGCATCCATAAACTTTATCCAAAGCCCATGACAGATTAACCGCCGTTGGTCGCAATGAGCCCAGATATTCCCGAGCGTCTTTCAACTTTGCCAATCCGCTCTTTAAACTACCATTTTCAGGCAGATTCTGAATAGCCAAAACCAAACCATAACCAGCAGCAACACCTATGGCAGGGGCACCGCGGACGGCCAGTGTCTGTATAGCCTTACCGATGGATTGAACATCTCGACATCGAAGTTTTACAAATTTCCCGGGAAGCTGACGCTGATCTATCAGCTCAATAAAACCATCTTCATCGCCAACCCAGTTAACCGAGCTAAAAACCATAAGCTGATACTACATCGCCATTTAAGATTTTGCAAATAAATATATCATTTCGGCATATGTCATTGATGCAAATCAATCAAATGCGAACTGAGGCGGGGTTTTTTAGCGGCTGTCTTTGCATCTGAAACTTTTAATTATCTGTTACTTAGCAAAGCCTGTCGGCCTTGTTGTAATATATGATGAATACAACCAAAATTAGGTAAAATCCGAAAATAAAAAAAATAAATTTTTTATGTTTTTTTGTTGACAAATGAGAAAATGCTCCAATAATGATTATTGAATTTACAGGGCCAGGTTAGCTGGCTTTAAATAGTGGGGCAATTATGTGTCGGGGAAAAATAGAGCGGGGCAGTCTCAAAAAGGCTTGCGTAAGAGGTATTTTCCGCCAAAATTATTTAACGAAACACTCTACCAAAGAAGCTATTTCATAAAAAATTTATAACCATTGTATTAATAGGAGGTTATAGCAATGCTTAAACGAGTCTCTTACAGGCGACGAATATGATTCATGTTTTGATGATTGTGATTGGTGGGCTGATGTATATGTTATTGCTGCTTATCTAGTTGGAACATCAAAATGGGGAGATGCTCAAGTATATGCCTGTGTTTGTTGTAATTGTAATTAAAAATCGATAATATTTATAATGTTAGGAGTCTTATTATGAACCCGTTTATTAACCCAAGAAAAGTTGTAATGTCTGTATTAACAGTTATCTGGATTGCAAATCCATCTTATACTCAAACCAGTACACCTTTAAAGCCTTTATGGGAACAGGAATTTGGCTGTGGTTATAATATGAGTTGTTCCCCTGGTGCGGTCAGTTTCGATACAGCAGATGGTAAATTATTAATAATTGGGACTTCATTTAGGCCTATATTATATTCAGATGGAAAGTTTCGACTTTGGAAAATCGACCAAAATGGCAATATAACTAAAAATATAATTCTCCAAGATGCAAATGAAGTACTTAAAGCAAACATAAAAACAGCTTCTTTAGTTATAAAAGGGTTGTCAATATCTAAGAGCGGCACCATCTGCACGATAGGTAATTTTGACAACATAGCACTATCTGTTATGACTATGAATCGTCAAGGGAATACCCAAATTATCAAAACCGTTTCCGGAACAAGTCTTATAGACGACAACAATTTTATCTTAAAAAAAATAGACTTACCAAACGATAACGCTCTTCTTGTTGGTAGAGATAGACAAGATAATGGGTTGGTTGTAAAAATTGATTCACAAGGTAACAAAATGTGGGAGAAAACACACGACTTAGGCCAGTTAGAATTTTTCAGCGATGGTATAGCTATTGGGGACAATGGTGATTTTATCTTAGCTGGAGGTTCTATCAAACATGAAGGGGAATCAACTACTATGGAACCCTTATTTGTTTGGATATTAAAATGTAATTCGGAAGGTAAAATTATATCAGAAAAACTCTTTTCTGGAAATCCTTTTGTGAGGAAAATGCCACAGATATGCCAACTTTCTTCCGGAGAACTCATATTGGCTTATGATAATAATACAGACACTATACTAGGCGCAGGAAACCTTAGAATTAAGGCAATTTCGCCTGATCTTAAAACCATATTATGGGAACAACAAGTATTGGAAGATGGAATCACTGCTTCTACCTTTAAGATAAAGGCTGTGCCAAACAAGGGTTTTGTTGTTGCATTTGGTGTAGGTTCTGCTGATATTGGCATATATGAATATGACAAGACTGGCTATAAAG
>JAFGRL010000131.1 GCA_016935195.1 Sedimentisphaerales bacterium | reverse complement strand
GAGCAATGTTTTGATTACTACTCATACCAAACCGGATGGTGACGTCTGTGGCTCTGCAGCGGCACTGTATGAGACATTAACCAAGTTAGGTAAAAAATGTAAACATTTGTTCCCGTTGCCAGTTCCAGCCTGGCATGAATTTTTGTTTGCCGAGAAACCTTAGGTCATTGCAGATGATACTGCCGCTGAGAGGTTGAAGTTGGAGGGGTTTTTCTTGACAAGCGTTTCGTTGATTTTAACAAGTTCAGCAACTTGTTTTTCAAGGTCGGCAATGCGTCGAATATAGAATTGTTCCGTTTTGGAAGTCAAGTTTCGTCCTCAAGTTTTCCAACAAGATTATTATCGGATAAATTTCGGGCTTTGCTTGAGACAAATATAGACTTGCCACCGTGACGACGCTATAATTTATCAAGTTGAAAACGGGCATTTTGACATTGACTGCGTTGCTCAATAACTCTCAAAATACCCGTGAACGGTTACACAGAAAGGAGCAAGTTATGATTACGGAACAGAAGAAGAGGGCATTGCTGTGGGTTATAGTAACATTTTGCTGTTTTGCAGGTGTTGCCGAGGCAAAGGCTAAAGAACCAATTGATGTTGGTAATAGAAGACAGCTTTTTATCGATGAAAAATTCATTGCTGAAGGCAAAAACGTCACCCTTACTATGAATCCTGCGGTATGGACCGATTTTGCCATCGAAGGCGACAAGCCCTGGGATGAAGGATTTATAATAGGCTCAACAGTCATCGAAGATAAAGGGAGATACATCTTATATTACAATGCAAAAGAAGCGCATACATATTCAAGAAAGGGAGTGGACACCTTTTCAGCAATAGCTGTAAGTAAGGACGGCATCAAGTGGGAGAAGCCGAGTCTGGGACTTGTTGAGTATAAAGGTTCAAAAGCAAACAACCTTATACCGATGCCGGAAATACATCAGGTTTGTATAGACCCTAAAGCGGCTCCGGAAAAACGCTGGAAGGCGCTTTGTCTTTCAAGATATCTAATGACAGATGCTCGTGCCGGCGTTTATATGTATCAATCATCGGACGGCCTTAACTGGAAAGACCCGGTGCGGATACTGCCTCTCTGGCCCGATGGTACTACCCAGTTTTTCTACGACAATCGCCTGAATCGATATGTGGCCTATATGCGTTCATGGAATTATCCGGTCTGGGAGAATAGGCCGGAGGCTAAGGTCCACGATGAAAGCAAATGGCCACACGGCTATCTGCGAACCGTTAGCCGCGTTGAGTTTGACGACTGCACAAAACCCTGGCCATTTACTCCTCTTAAAGAACCTTTCCATCTTTGGGGAAAGAACAAAATTGCTACGCCGAGTAAGGAGTTTCCTGTTGTTCTCGAGGCCGATTTGAACGACCCGCCTTATACGGATATTTATGCAGGTGTGATTAGTGAATATCCGTGGGCCGAAGATACCTATTTTGCCTTTTCGAGTATTTTCAGGCATTTTCCCGATGAGACCAAAAATGCAGGTCTGCTCGACATACAGCTTTCTGTCAGCAGAGATGGTATTAGCTGGAAAAGATTCAGGGCACCTTATATGTCATTTAGGCTGCCGGCAAGTCAGATTGAGGGACAGATCTATGCGGTAGTGGGATTTATAAGGGCAGCTGACCAGATATATCAGTATGCGGCAGGCATGCCCGTGCCGCACGGCCACTGGCATAAATATGGTATCAAGCATACAAGTCAGATAAGCAGATACACGCAAAGAGCGGATGGCTTCATCTCAGCCGATGCTGCGTATGAAGGAGGAGAATTAACAACACCTGCAATGGTATTTCAAGGCAGGAACCTGCTCGTCAATATAGATACAGGTGCCATAGGTGATTGTCGCGTGGAAATACTCGATGTGAAAGGAAAGTCCATAAAAGGGTTTGGTCTTGGAGATTGTGATATAATTATGGGCAACTTCCCGAATAAAATTGTCACCTGGCAGGGCAAGAACGATTTAAGTTCTCTTGTTGGCAGGCCTGTCAGACTTCGTTTTGTGTTCAGAGCTGCCAAGCTGTATGCATTTCAGTTTAAGACAATGGAAAATCTTTGGCGATGGCCGCTTTGATATTTATTAAACGTAGTACTATGTCGCAAATTAAATGATGGATGTCATTGCGAGCGAAGCGAAGCAATCTTAACCCGTCGAAATGGCGAGATTGCTTCGTCGCTAACGCTCCTCGCAATGACAGATGTGTTTTTTTGCTGTCCCTGCCGGAGATAAGTAGTAAGAAGGGTTGATATGGTAAATAGTAGTGATTTTCAAAAAGCGGTTGATTCGATTAACAAATCGAGCAATGTTTTGATTACTACTCATACCAAGCCTGATGGTGACGCCTGTGGCTCGGCAGCGGCAATGTACGAGACATTAACCAGGTTAGGTAAAAAATGTAAACTTTTGTTCCCGTCGCCGGTTCCGGCTTGGTATGAATTTTTGTTTACTGAGAAACCTCAAGTCATTGCAGATGATACTGCCGCTGAGAAGCCGAAGTTGGAGGGTGCCGGCGAAGTAGATTTGATTGTTGTTGTTGATACCAATACCTACAAACAATTGCCAGGGATTGAAACATTTCTTAAGGACAATGACAAGCCTACTCTGGTGATTGACCATCATGCAACCGGCCAGTCAATAGGTGATGTCGAGTTGACAGATTCAAGTGCGGCTGCCGCTGGGCTTATCGTTCTGGATTTGTTGAAATTTGCAGATTGGCCGGTGACCAAAAAAATAGCTAATGCGCTGTTTGTAGCAGTAGCAACAGATACTGGTTGGTTCCACTTCAGTAATACCAACAGCAGGGTGTATGAAGCTTGTGCCGAACTGATTACTGCCGGCGCAAGTCCTACAAGTCTCTATCGGCAATTATATCAGAATTTTTCACAAGAACGGTTCAGACTAATGGTTTCAATGCTCAGCACCATAGAGTTTTTCCTTAATGGTCGCTATGCGGCGCAGCAGTTAACACAGAAGGACTTCGAGCACACAGGAGCCGGTCACGAAGATACTGAAAACCTCATTGACCAATGCCAGCGGGTAAGCAGCGTTGAAGCTGCAGCTCTTTTTGTTGAGCTAAAAGATGGCCGAATCAGGTGTTCACTCAGAAGCAGAAATACAATCGATGTTTGCAAAATTGCCCAGCAGTTCGGCGGAGGAGGCCACAAGATGGCTGCCGGCACATATCTAAACGGCCCTTTGGAAGAGGCTAAAAAACAGGTTTTTGAGGCATTTAAAGAGCAATTTGAGCAATTAGACGGTAAATAACCTCTACTCGAATATGCGCTTATTCATCTGCAGCAGAGGGGGGGGCTTTACAATTGAAATTGCCGACCATAAAATTTTTTAAATTTTTTATTTTTTGCTTGCATTACAGTGCATATTGTGTTATATTGCTGTATATTAAAGAGGATATTACACTATGCAATTGATGTCAATTGAAGATTTAGCAGTTTATATGGGTATTTCGAAGCGAACGATTTACAAGTACATCGCCAGTGGTGATTGTCCGCCCTACATCAAATTGAGCAAAAAAAATATAAGCTTTGATCGGGCTGATGTTGACGCTTGGCTCAAATCCAAAAAAGTTGACCCTAAGAAAGAAAAGGAAAGGCAGGAGAAATGAATATCAACATTATCGCTGTTGTTTTTGGATGGCTGGCAGGTATTTATATCTGGATCGCAATAACCTTGGTTTGTGTAGTTGTACCTGTTTTAATTGTAGTTTATTTGGTTGGATTGGCTAAGCATTCAAAAAGCTTTGGTAATGAGTGGAAGCTTTTTAGGATGGAACTTGGCAAGCTGAGTGACGAAGTCTCCAAGCTGCGAGAGGAACTAAAAAGCTATACAGGCAGAAAAGGATGAGTATGTTTGGTCTGAAATGAACAAGGGCAAACCGGAAAAATAAAAGAAAGGAAGAATCAATGAACCCCCATATATTAGCTGTAAAATCTATTACTGTGTACTCACCTGTAGGAATCATCCTGTTCATTTTAATGCTTATTGTTTACGTAGGCATCCCTGTCTTTGTTATAGGTTTTTTAATTAGAACGGTCAGATATTTTAAGACGGCCGGTAACGAACAAAAACTAATTCGAATGGAACTTGGTAAACTGGCTGATGAGGTACAGCAACTGCGGCAGGAACGAAAAGATGTAAAAGATGTAGAATCTTCGGCGAACTAGTGAGTGATTTAAGACGCTTTTGCAACAGAAAGAAAATAGAAGACTCATGGGTTAGTTTATTTTGCACTTCAACCACCTCAGTCATAAGACCAAGATTCACTTCTTTGATATTCCAAAAATGAATTGATTTTTGAATAAAGCGCATATTTTAGGCCTTCCTTCGAACAGCCGGTTTTATACAGAATCGGCCTTTTTTATAGGTTTGTGAGCTAAAAAGCAGGTATGCGGAAAATTTATAAAAATTTTCATTTTTTTCTTGTAATCTTTACATTTGTAGAGTAGTCTTTACGATGTTAAAGCTTATTGGAGGCAATTATGACAAAGAAAACTAATGCACTTACCGAGGCCGAATGGCAGGTTATACAGGTTGTCTGGGACAACGAGCCCTGCGCCGCACCGGAAGTTCAGGAAAAGCTTCAGCACAATCGCGGCTGGAGCTACAGCACGGTTAAGACAATGATGGACCGAATGACAACCAAAGGCTTTCTAAAGACCAGGCGAATGCGCAATCTTATTTTGTACCAATCGGCCATAAAAAAATCAGAGGCCCAGCGCAGGGAAATTATGACAACCATCAAAAGAGCCTTCAACGGGGCTCTTACACCCATGATGCAGTTTCTGCTCGATAACAATCAGCTAAGCAAAAAGCAGATAAAACAGTTAGAGGAAATGTTAAAAAACAAAAACGCACATCAAAAAAAGACAGAAACAATTAGTTCTCTATAAACGGAGGGCATATTATGAACCCTATTTTGGAACATATCAATTCGGCCGGCTATGTGTTTGTTAAATTTGCCTCGTCGATGCTGATTCAATCAAGCGTGCTTATCGTGATTCTTCTGCTGCTTGATATGGTACTGCGCAAAAAAGTTCGAGCGGTTTTTAGGTACTGGATTTGGATGCTGCTGCTGGTCAAGCTAATTTTGCCGGCTTCGCTTTCATCGCCGGTAAGTCTTGGAAATTGGCTGGGCGGCAGATTGGCACAGGTCGAGCTTGTAAGCCCTGCTATCGAAGCCAACGCCGGGCAAACAGAACCCATTTTAAGTTCAGCTCCTAACGTATCCGCAGCTTTTGACAGGCCGGCCGAGGGATTAAGTGA
This sequence comes from Sedimentisphaerales bacterium, assembly GCA_016935195.1. GTDB lineage: Bacteria > Planctomycetota > Phycisphaerae > Sedimentisphaerales > Anaerobacaceae > JAFGRL01. Next base: position 9,465 of record JAFGRL010000131.1, on the reverse strand, counting down.
TGGACAGAACCTCTTGCCGACAAAAGTTGCCACCGCCGATGAAGTACAACCCGCTTCTGTTGCTGATCCTATAGCTGTATCTTTGGTGAGATGGCAGGGAATCGTCTTTCTGGCTTGGCTGGCGGTTGTCACTGCGCTTGTATTGTTACTTCTCCAGCGTGCAATCTTTGTGCGTGGCCTTATCCGTCAGCCAAGGCCGGCAAATCATTTTATAAATGGGGTATTTCGATATTGCTGTGACAGGATGAGAGCTTCGCCGAGGTTGAGCCTGAAAATCTCTGCAAACGCTACCAGCCCTGCGGTTTGCGGATTATTTAGACCTGTCATCCTGATACCTTCCGATTTGGGGCCGGGTTTGGGAGCAAATGGCCTGCGGGCAGTTTTGCTGCACGAACTTGCTCATATCAAGCGGGGCGACTTGTGGGTCAATCTCGCACAGAGTATTCTACAAATAGTTTATTTTTATAATCCGCTGCTGTGGCTGGCTAATGCCGTTATTCGGCGGATTCGCGAACAGGCAGTTGACGAAGCTGTTCAGGTTGCGATGGGTGAAAAGGCACAGAGCTATCCCGAGACTTTAGTCAATGTTGCCAAGCTCGCCTTTGGCAGGCCAACTCTTAGTTTGCGACTGATAGGCGTTGTGGAATCAAAGAGTGCCTTGGCCGGCCGCATAAGGCACATGCTCAATCGCCCCATCCCAAAAACTGCAAAGTTAGGCCTCATCGGCCTTCTGGCAATAATCATTACCGCAGCAATCCTCCTGCCAATGGCTAAAGTGGAAAATCAATCGGGACCAGCTATTGCCAAAAAAGTGACGTTGCCATATAACGTTTGGATAGCCGATGTCGGCATTGATGATGTAATGAAAATACTGGACTTTGCCAGCGGTGAGATTGTTGAACTTTCCGGTTTCAAAAAAGGTATAGATTTTATTGAAAAAGTAGATTCAATGCCGAAAGGTGATGTTTATGTTGCTTATAGAGAAGACATAAATAAGCCCTTGATAGCATTTCTCAAAGGCGCCGGCCTGAAAGGTGAAGCAGCTAAAAATGAAAACTCAATTGCGTCCCCGCAAATAATGGAAATTCCATGGGAAACGATGGTTACCACTCGACAGGGACATAAGTATCAATTCAGCCTGCTAAGTTTCGATAAAAATGAATGCATAATAGAATATCAGGCGCTTAATAGAGTAGCTAAGAAAACGATGGCAAAGGCAGAAAAGTCCAAAGAAACTACGGAAGTTGCCCAGCAACAATCTGATTTTAAAGCAACTCTGCCCAATGGCGTGATAGTTGAGCTGATCGGGATTTGCGAACATCCAAGCAAAGGTAAGCAATGGTGGCGACCCGATGGAGAGGTTCTTAAGGATTTACAGTATGAACTTGGAGGTAAAATCATTGAACCTACGGATGGATATCAGATACGGGATTTGATTGTGCGAATAGGAGTCGATGAAAAGAATCCTGCGGTAAAATTTATGGTTCCAGGAGCGACGCGTACGAGCGTTGGAAGAAATGTGTACCTAAATCGGATGAATCTTGCTGGACATTGGGAAGTTAGATTTAAAATAGCTTCAATGCTTGATTCTACAGATGTGAAGGTCGGTGTAGCATCTGGAGACTGGAAGAGTGTTGCTGACGGTTTCCAGGGACCGAAAACGAGGCAATTGAATCTTGGGGAAATAGAGTGGATAAAGATGCTAGAAGAGAATGGCGACGTAATTGTTTACATCTCACATAACTTGAGCGACAAAGCTGACACACGGGTTACAGCTAAGGACATAATTGACAGAGTTTATCCAGCATATTCGAGCGAATGTAAAGGTAATGCCAGCTTAATGATATGTGAGTATAAATTTCACTTAACCCGTGAAAAACTCAAGGAACTTCAATTTCAGGTTAGGCCTTATGAATGGGTCGAATTTAAAAACGTCTCTCTCAAGCCGAATTTCAAAACCGATGTGGAAGTTGAGGTTGTAAAATCAGCCGGTCAGGTCGAGAAAGGTGTTAAAGGCATCGCTGATGCAAATATAGATAAACCTAAGATATTTACCCTCTCTGATGAAGCGCTGATGTCACTTGATGTTCATGGAGGCAGCACCGCTCGTGTTCTCGATAAGCGAGATACGCCGGAATCCGGTGTGGAGTTTGACATCTACTTTCCGCCTGGCGGATATTCATTAAGTTACAAGTCGTCACGTACCAGTGGGAAAGGAACGCTGACTTATATTGACCTGAATAAATACATTGGCTATGCATTAAAGTTTACGCTTTTAGATATTAAAAGCAGTACACCCAATGCTAATAAAGCCAGACTTGCTGTCGGGGCCAATATCGGAAGTCCAGGACGCTATCGGCCTGCATTCATCAATTTTTCAGGAAATAAGAAACCTGTTATTTCTTCAACAGGATTCGACCCGGCCAAAATGCGAAGTCTTGATTATATAGGTTTTACCACCTATCTGTTAAGTAAGGAATTTTCAAATACGGATGGCTTAACGGCGACTATGAAAATAGAAGCTGTCCCAGGCGCCTATAAAATTGTACCACAAAAAAAAGTTGATATTACACCTGCCGATTTTGACATTCGTTTAGACGAGAAACGGGGTGTTTGTAATCTTGTTGTTTCGATACAAAATGATAGTGATGTTAATATCCCAAAGTTTAAGCTGAGATTCTATCAAGGCAATCCAGCCGAGAATCTGGACGAGGCGGGCAACGTTCACAGCGGCTGGCACGAAGCAGGGCCAATTGAGCCGGGAAAAAGCTGGAACGAAGGTACCGGAAGTTTCCATTTGCCGGATGGACAATATCAATTCCACACAATCCTGGATTATGATAATAACATAGCCGAGGCCAATGAAACCAATAATCAGGCAACAATGAAGATTGTTATCGAAAATGGCCATATTGTTGAGAAAGGCATTTTCTATCGCGGTATACTTGAAGAGCATCCTGAACAACAAGTGGATACTGACAGGATTTTGAAAGAGCGATTGCGGAATCTTGTGGAGGAGTTTTTTAAGCACAACTATCGTGATATCACATCCAGAAAAACAATTGAATGGGGAAATCCTATAATAGATTCAAAGAAAAATATGTCAATCAGATATAAATACGAAGCAACTATATGGGGTAAGGACAAAATAATTACCGACCAAGTGTTTGTTTTTGATAAAGACGGTAAACTGATTTCCTATAATAAAATTTCTCCTTTTGCTGTTGGATCGAAACAATGGATGCAGGAACGTGTCGAAGATTTTTTCAAAAATAATTACCGAGATATAACCGCGCGCAAGACCCTTGAATGGGGCGATCCTATCCGCGATGAAAAAGACAACTACTCAATTCGCTACAGATACGAAGCTACAATCTGGAACAAGGACAAGATTATACAAAATAAATTATTCACATTTGATAAGGACGGGAACTTTGTGCGAGTCAATGATGTTGATGACTCTTTCGAACAGGTTGAGGCCAAGCAGAAAAACAGCGAGCTCAACCTGAATTCTCCGGAATCCACTGTGATTGCATTTACCAAGGCTGCTGCCAGAGGGGATGCAGCCGTAGCTATGGCATGTGTTGCAGAGGATAGCCATGACAGAGAGGATATCAAGGCAGGATTGACCAAGATAGATAATCCATTTTACAGGCTGTTCAAAGCTATAGATAAAGATTCGCCTGTGCAAATCGTCAGCAAAGAGATGCACGATGATATTTGTTCTATTGCCTGGAAGATAACACTTAAGGAGAGCTTTAGTATCGAAGGCAGAACTTTTGAGGCTGGTGAAACCTTCGTGCTCGACGGCAATTTGAAAAAGGTTGACGGCAACTGGTTAATTGTGGGTATATGATGGAAGCAATGAAATTTGTTTAAGCTTAAAAGAGCAAAAAACGGGCAAATACAATAGTAACAAACTTTATAATGGTTCATCATGGGAAGATTTTAAACCAACGTTTCCGATACCAATTCAATATTTGAATGAATCATCAACCTGGGTGACATTTCACACAGCCACTGCAGGAAGGAATTATTATCAGTCCAATCAGAAAACCGAAGTATTGGTTGGTGGCCAAACTGGAGGATCACAAGGGCCTTGGCAACAATAAAATGATATGAATATACGCTTTACTTTTAAAGAGATTAAATTATGTTTAAAGGTTATGATCTAAAATGTCAATTAGTTTTAGCGGTAGCATTATTAAGTACTATTTCTATAACAGGTTTTTCTATGGAAGTGAATGATCCAAACGAGATATTACAAAAGCGTTTGGCCGAAATTTCTGTCAGAAATAAAGGGAAAGAGACCGATTTAACCAAATTGGAAACAGATTGCCTTGCGTTGATTCAGGATTATAATTCACCGGCACAAAAGGGTAAAATCTATGCCGAGATAGCTAAAACTTATTCGAAAAAGGGGTTTGATGGTCGAAATGATGTACGAATTACCAAGGCGGTCAATTATTGCAAGAAGGCTCTTGAGCAACCCCTGGATGTGATAACTGCCTGTGAAATGCATGGTAGACTAACTGATTCTATGATAGTTAGCTTCAGAACATTGCCGCAGAGTCAGTTCGTTGAGTTAAGGCGAGAAGCCGTAGTTTTTTGCCTTAATGGCTTCAAAATAGCTTTGGATAATAATGCTCCTAAGGAACAACAACCGTCGCCAGCTGTAGGTATTTATAATATTGAACCAAATGACCCAGACTATAAGAAGGTTATGGAAAAATATCAAGCAGAATTAGCTGACCAAAAGAAGTGGGAATTTGAGAGTAAGTTGTATTTCCAAAGACAAGTACTTACAGAATTATGCGTTTGTTTATATTCTCATAAACCGTATGATACAGACGAGTTAGAAAAGTTTGCCCGGGACAGTTTGAGAGGCCACGAAGACGTTGTCGATGAATTGATGGCAAAAGTGCATGAAAGAATTTCGCAACAAGGGAATAAATAAGGTCGAAATTATGATAATGAAACAAAAACAGAGAATCAGTTTATTAACCATAGGCATTATACTTGCAAGTTTTATTGGAGTCTTTAACAGTACCTATGGGCAAGAACAAGAAGAACCTCTTAGGTGGAGTATGGAAACCAACAAAAGCGAGTTTTACCCTGGTGAGCCTGTGTTATTAACTCTAAATATTAGGAATATGCGGGCACAGGAAGAAAAAATCTACTTTGGAATGGATGGAATCGAAGCTTTTTCCTTTGAAATTCACGACTCAAATGGTATTACCGTAGCAAAAGGAGGCAAAATTCAGAAATTTGGTGTATCGAGAGTGGGAACTCTTTCAGCTCCTCCAGGTAAAATAGCTCAAAAATCGATTGTGCTGAACCGATGGTGTTCTACTCTGTTGTCGCCCGGTGAATACGAAGTTATATGTAATATTGACTATAGATTAAGATCCGAAAGCAAGAAGATAAAAAATACAAACGGGTTTAAGGCAGGCCCCGTACACTCATTACAGATAAAAGTGGACATGTGCATCATTGATTTGGATACCGACAAATTCAAACAGATTCTAACCTCTCTGATTAAAACCGAAATTAAACAAAAAGAACAAAGTAACCGTGAATGGTGGGAAAATCTAAAAATTTCAAGGGAACTTCTTGCTTTTACAGAATCAAAAATAGCTGTTCCGTATCAACTTAAACTTTTAGAGGTTGAAAAATATACTTGGCTAAAGCGAGATATAGTAAATTCCCTTGTGAAATCCGGGGCATTGGAAGCAGCCGACGGATTAATAAAAATAATCGAAGACCCCTCTATTTATAAAGAGGATGTGAAAGGGATTCTTATCGAAGGGGTATACAGGCTTCGTGAAACAGGCAAGACTGATATAATAAACGCTACGGAAGAATTTGTTGAAAAGTACCAACGGCCTGCACCTTCCATTGGTCCGCCAATAGACTAACAATATACTGCTGAATTAAGGGTATCTGGCACATTTTTTGCTCAATTATGACAAAATGGACAATTGAACAGCTTATTTTATAAAATGATTAAAAACCTGTTCAATCTAAACATTGATATAACACGAATATCTATTGGTTAGCCGCCTAAAACTATAAAGAAAACAAATAGCGAACTCTTCGTGAAAGGGGCAAAAAACGGCTAATAAAAATCTTTCATTCAGGCTACCCTGTATATTCATTTTGATTGCGTTCTTGTTATTCCTATCGCCGGTGCTGCTTGCTGAAATTAGCGGAGTAGAGATGCTGAATTCATTGAGAGAGAAAAACCAGATAGCTAATACTCTCGGGTATAAAATTTCGTTCACAGTAGCAACACAGGATAACCAATTCGGTGACCCTAATCAGGGTATGGTTTTTAGAAATTGCGAAGCTACCCGGACGGACCAGGCATTTGCAATGAAGATAACCGATTATTATGAACACCCGCCTGTTTTTGCCCCACCCGGATCACCCCGTAACTATAGAGCTTTTGATTATGATCCTGATGGCAACTTAATTGTATGGAGGTCTTTGGAGAAATACATTCTTTCGGAACCTGCCCGTAATGACTCAATTGAAAAGGTAAGAGTGTTCTTTGTTGACCCTAACGGACAAATAGTACGGACAGCCGATAACATATTATTTCATCGCTGGCGTATTGATAAACCATACAGTACGAACCAGTTCAAGTATTATCAATTGCCTACAGGTAGAGGGTTCTCGAGACATTTGGGCAATGTTGCGTCAGTAAAGTCCCTGACCTCAGGCCTGATGAAAGTAACCTCAAAAGGTTCATGTGGGCCAAGCTGGCAAGGCACTTGGGAACTTACTGTAGATCCAAACGCGGACTACCTTGTCAGAGAGGCTATCTTTACAACGGAAGGCCAGCATAAACCCATAAAGACAATTACATCCAGCGGAGTTGTGGAGAAAGATGGGATAAGGCTTGCTAAATATGGAACTTATAGATCTTCAAGTGGCTTTGAACTATCGGTTGAGGTTACTGACATATCTAAAGTAGTTGGTGAGAATGAGCTTTATGAGGAAGTACTTTCTCATCTCAACAGCCCTTTGCCCCCAGGATCACAAGTTATGGATCGCCGAGGCGATAAGCCCGTTGTAACCACCGTAGAGTAAAATAATGGAAATAAATTCATAAATTAGTATTAGTAAAAAACGCACATTGGTTTTTATTTGCTGTTTTTCAACACGTGGGACTAAAATCATCTCTGCTCTTTGACAAGTTGAAATCGCCTGGCCGCGCCCGCCGTGCCCTGACTGTGAGACGAACTGCTCCCCAACCGGCTGCGGCGACAAAACCTGCAACGGCTGTTGTGATGAGTGTCAGGATTGCAGTTGCGTGGACGGATACGATTGCGACGGCTGTTGCTACTGTGAGGATTGCAGTTGCGTTGACGGAACTTGCGGGGGCTGTTGTAATGAGGAGTGTTCAGGGTGCGCGTGTACTGACAATGACACTAACTGCGACGAACCCAATTGTTTTGAATGCAAGGATTGCGGCTGTGTATACGAATGTGACCCTAATGATGAAGATTGCTGCAATGGCGAATGTTATAACACAAGTACCCATCAGTGTTGTCCTGATGATGACCCTGAGTATAAATGCGGTGCTGAGCAAGAATGTTGTGATGGAGACTGCTGTGAATCTGAATGCTGCGATGACTGGGACTGCGAACATTGTGTCAGCGGAAGTTGTGAACCGTGTCTGGATAAAGCCAGCAGCTATTTAGAACTAACGAGTTGTTCAGGTTCTATAGTAGATGACCCGGATACAGAACCGCAACCTAACGATTGTTCCGTGCCATGGTACATCGTATGTATATATATTGCTTGCGGGATGGATAAGAACAATCCTGCAGGGTGTGAAAATACAAGTTTTCTAAATAGTTGTAAGGCACACGACACATGTTACCAGACATGTAACATTAACAATAAAAGTAGTTGTGATACTGGATTTTCCAACAATTTATCGGCTGTTTGTTCAGGTGCCGAAGGAGAATGTCAGGACGATTGCATTTATTGGGCGGCTTGGTATGTCTGGGCGGTAGAAGAACATGGTGATGACGCCTGGGAAGATGACCAAGTTGAGGCATGTGCTTGTTGTGATTGTTAATAAAACATAAATGAAAAAAAAAATAATGAAATGGTGTAATCTGTTAATAAAAAGGGCATTTTTTACGTTGGTAGTATTTGGATGCGTGAATCAAATCTATGCGGAAGATGGTAATGCTATCCCTCAAATGGAAATAGTCTGGCAAAAAGAGCTTAGCATTGACGTTAATATGATTTGTTTACCCGGTCCAGTTGCCTTCAATAAAATGATCAGAAGGCTCTTGGTATCGGCGGTGTCATGCTCTCCCCAAGATTATTCGGATGGGAAAATCTGGCTTATGGAAATTAACCCTGATAATGGTACCATAACTAAGAATTCATTCGTAAAAGATATAGATGAAAATAAAGGTGCAGCAGTATTTTCATCTACTTCGATACGAAGCATGACAATAACTGGAAATAATGATGTTATCTTATCAGACAAATTTGATAACTTAACGGATGAACAAGTACTTATAAAAATGCGTCAGGACGGCTTGTTGGAACATATTGAGTTTAATGATAAAAAGGAAAAAAATAATCGAGTTATGAACAGTAGCTGTCCTTCTGGCGAGGGCGTACTTCTTGCTGGCAGAGATAAAAAAAGAGATGAGAATTTGGTAATGAAACTTGATTCTGAAGGAAACAAGCTTTGGGAAAAATATTACCGTGTTGGGCAAGGGAATCCAGGTAGATTTGTTGATGTACTGGCTGTTAAAAATGAAGGAGAATTTTTTACGATTGGTTGGTACCTAACAGGGAAACTTTTCGATCAGCCAAAACCAAAAGTGGTTGATTTCATTTTACTCCATAATTCAGATGGTGATGTAATCGCAAAAGAAGAGTTTGAGGGTGCGGCGCTTGGGGGATTGGGAAATCTGCATCAGATGTGCCAAGAAAAAAACTCAGGAAACATTATGGTTGTATATGCAGACCATATTGATGGGACATATGACGAGATAAAAATCAGATCATTTGCTCCTGATTTGAAATTTTTGTGGGAAAAGCAGGTGGTAACGTCAGAAGAAAATAAGCCCAGTACCTTTAACATCGCCACGAAACCAAACAACGGTTTTGTTGTTGCTGCCAACATTGATTTTGGAGATCTAAGAGTTTACGAATATGATAAGGATGGCAATCAGGTCGCAAGTTTTTCTACCGATAAAAAAGTTGGATCTGGTAATCTTGATGTGCTATGTACAGATGAAAAGGCTTTTGTTGTCTTTCCCACTCGCCTAGGCAGCGAAGGAATCAGCAAAATCAAAATTATTGCTTTAGAACTTAAATAAGCATGATTTTACTTAAAAACTGTGCCAAACAAGGGTTTTGTTGTTGCATTTGGTGTAGGTTCTGCTGATATTGGCATATATGAATATGACAAGACTGGCTATAAAG
>JAFGRL010000130.1 GCA_016935195.1 Sedimentisphaerales bacterium | reverse complement strand
GCACCCCTTCGCAAGCAATTGAGGGGTCGGAGGAAAAAATACGGCCTGCCGCGACGATGCGCCGGCACGGCGGGCGGGATTGTATCTCGAGTTGGCTGGCCACACTCCTATTCGTGCTCATCATAATGACGGCACATCAAACTGCCTGCGGTTCTAAATTCCGTGCGGGGGAAGTTTGTTTTTCTTTTGTAAAAGTCGAAGGTCCTTATTCAATCTGCCGGAATCCGCTTTATGTAAGCTCTTTTCTGTTGGAGTCTGATTTTTCAATTTTGCAAAAGTTCAGTTCTTAGTCAAATTCGAATAATTTTGGAAAGTCAATCCACACCCTTTCCACAAATTGGACTTACATTGTGAAAAACCTGTTGGAAATAAATTTTTTTCATCTGTAAGTTCAACCGCTATAAGAACCTCAATCCTGTGGAAAAAAAACTTACGGAAATAGGATTGATTTGATTTCTAAGCTTTCAATAATTAAATTATTCCTTTTGGTTTTCACAAGAGTAATAATAAATTAATAGGACTGATAGGGGAGAATACCGATGCAAAGCACTGTCACGGACGAAGTAAGTGCTATCGGCCAGGCGATTGCTGCCAGGGTTGGCACACAAAAATACAGGATATGGTTCAAGAACTCGACAAAGCTTGCCCTTGCCGATGGATACCTTAAGGTGGGCGTAGCGAATCTTTTTGTAGCAAGCTGGCTCGAAAATCACTTCCTGAACGAAATTATCCAGGCCGGCCAGGAGGTTACTGGCCATAAAATAAACGTAAGTTTCACGGTTGCCCCTGAGCTGTCTGGCCAACAGGGACGAAGCCAGTTTGCCAGTCAGAGACAACTGACCGAAAAGATAGAGAAAAAAATCAGGAATGGCCGTACCGGCATCGAGGCTGGACAAAATAGAAAGCTTAAACTCGGCTTAGAGACTTTCGTCGTCGGCCGTTCCAACGAATTAGCCTATAATGCGGCAAAGGCAGTTATCAGAGAAGAGAAAAGTCCGTTCAATCCCCTGTTTGTGCACGGCGGCTACGGGGTCGGCAAAACCCATCTGCTGCAGGGGATATGCAACGCCGTAAGCCAAGATCGGCCTCAGGCACAATGGCTGTATCTGTCGGCGGAGGACTTTGTCAACCAATTTGTGCTGGCCTTGAAGACAAAAAAGCTGGAAGCTTTTAGGAGTCGGATTCGACAAACGGATTTGTTAGCGATAGACGACATCCACTTCCTGGCCAGCAAGCCATCAACGCAGGAGGAGTTCCTGCATACTTTTAATACAATTGATTTGGCGGGAAGACAGGTTGTAATGGGCTCGGATGCTCATCCGAAGATGATAGGGCAGTTGTCCGAGAAACTTGTTAATCGGTTCATCTCGGGAATGGTCGTAAAAATTAACCCCCCGGATTTGCAGACCCGCTGTCAGATTTGCAAACAGTATATCCGGAACATCAAGGCTCAGGTTCCTGAAAAGGTAATTCGGTATGTTGCCGAACATCTGCGAACAAATGTTCGTGAACTCGAAGGAGCTCTTCTTAAGCTGACTGCCTTATCCTCGCTTGGCAACCAGAAAATCGATTTAAACCTGGCCAAGCAGGCTCTGACAGAGCACTTAGCCAGGACAGATCCAATGGTTCATATCTCTGATATCGAATCAGCAGTAGCTGCCTATTTTGGAATCACACCCGCAAACATTCACTCTTCCAGAAAAGGCAGAACTGTTGCCATGGCCAGGCACTTCAGTATGTATCTGGCCAGAAAACATACAAAGATGTCCTCCTCGGAAGTCGGCAGGGTTATGGGAAACAAAAACCACGCCACTGTGCTTTTGGCCTGCAAAAAACTCGAGGACCTCATAGCACGAAACATAGAGATGCACTGGCAGAGCTCTGCCGGCAACAGGGTTTGCAGGGCAAGAAAGATTCTTGCCGAGCTGGAAGAAAGCTTCTCGGACTAATGCAGTATTGAGTTTGACTTTGGTGTGTAGATAATTTAGGCTAAAAAGAGCATTGGCTGAAGTTTGTTGTCTGCGGGCTTATCAATTTAACCTACAGATAGTACTTTTGTAAGGTATATCTATGAATGTACAGGAAGCGATTCGAAGTCGATATTCCTGCCGAGCTTATCAGGATAAGGCCATCGAGCAGGATAAACTCGAGACCATCTTCGAAGCAGCCAGACTTGCGCCATCGGCAAAAAACCTGCAGGACTGGCGATTTGTAGTGGTAAAAGATAAAACCAAAAAGAAACAGTTAGCCGAAGCTGCCGGCGGCCAAAACTTTATTGACCAGGCCGGTGCAGTAATTGTCGCCTGCAGCAATACCGATTATATTCTGTCGTGCGGCCAGCCGGCAGGACCTATAGACGTCGCAATTGCACTTGAACATATCGCCTTGCAGGCAGCAGAGCTGGGGCTTGCAACATGCTGGGTTGGCTCATTTAATGCCGAGAAAGTAAAAGCACTGCTCGGTATTCCGGATGGCGTTACAGTAGTCGAACTTATGGCGATTGGATACCCCGCAGATAAGACAAAAGAGCCGAAACGTGAGCCGATAGAAAAGATATTGTGTTATGACAAGTGGCAATTTTAGCTGGCTATGAATATCGACCTTAATCTGGTTTGAGGGAAGAAGATTTTTGCTACAGTGTCTTGAAATTGCAGGGGACGTGGTGTAACGGGAGCACGCCGCGGTCGCATCGCGGAAATGAGGGTTCGATTCCCTTCGTCTCCAATTCCGGTTTCAAGAGGCCTCCTTAGCTGTCATTATCAGGAAACTTCTCCGAAGGCGTGAAATTGCTGCGTCCTTTGGTACCTGTAAAAAGCCTTATCTGTTCCATTTTTAAGCATCTGGCAATTAGCAGATATGCCGTCGCTGCCGAGGGGACAACTGCCGCAAGCCTTAGAATATCAAACCCGGCAGTGGTCGGCAGATTGCGACAGAGGTATAGAACCAAGGCCCCAATCAGCCAGCAAACAAGCGTGGCCAGAAGTGTCTTGACCAATATAGCCACCAATCCCTCCAATATGTCCCCTCCAAACCGTTTGCGAAGCACAACAATAAGGATACATAACTGTAAATACGAACAAATAGCAGTAGAAAGGGCTAATCCGGCTGTCCCCATAAACCAAACAAGCGTCAGATTAAAGCAAACATTTGCAGCAACTGCTATCATCGCACTTCTCATCGGTGTTTTAGAATCCTGGATAGAGTAGAAGGCTCGCGTTAGAATCTGCTGGGCGAAAAAGCCGCACAGTCCCAGTGCATAAAACGAAAGTGTCCAGGCTGTCATTTTCGTGGCGCCGCCGGTGAATTGACCATGCTCAAGCACAGCTGAAACCAATGGCCTGGCCACGAGAATCAGTCCGACTGCTGCGGGAATCGCAACGAACACGGCTGCGCCAATCCCCCGCGAGATGGTTTTACGCAGCCCATCAAGATCATTCCTTGCGGCATCGGCGCTCATCGCCGGGAAAATCGCCGTCGCCAGTGCTATGCCCAAAACTCCCAATGGGAACTGATAAAGCCGCTGGGCAAAGTAAAGATGTGAGACTGAACCTCGCCAGAGCGGGTATTTGATTTGCGCTCCAAAGAAGGTAAAAAAATCACCTTTTTCCGCTGAACCCGACAAGAACCTGGCAATCACGTTGTCGGCGAGGGTGTTTACTTGTGTAACCGTCAAGCCTATTATCATAGGCCCCATCAGAATAATGATTTTCCGAAAGGCCTCGGAATGAATATCCCAGGCGGGCCGGATAGAAACACCACTTGCCCGAAGCGGCGGAATCTGAATGGCAATCTGTGCCAGCCCGGCAACAAGCACCGCAACTGCAACAGCAAAAACCTGCTGCTTTGGTTCAATCTCAAATACCCAGCCGGTCAACAGAACAGCCCCAATAATAAAAATATTCAGAATAACAGGAGCTACGGCAGGAGCGGCAAAATGGCCGTGCACATTAAGGATTCCAGCCAGAATCGCCACGGTGCATATCATCACCATATACGGCAGCATAACCGAGATTAAAGACAGCATCATCATGGTCTCGGGATTGGGCGCAAAAAAGCTGCGGTAAAGCAATATTCCTGTCCAGCCCAGCATGACCAGGCCAGCCAGCAGGACAAATATAACCGTCGTTACGGTGTTGGCCAGTTTCACAGCCGAGAGGGGATTTTCCTCTATCTGCCGGCGATAAACAGGTATGAACGAAGCGGAAGCTGCCCCCTCGCCGAATAGTCTGCGAGCAAGGTTAGGTATCTGAAAGGCAATGACCCAGGCGTCCATCAATCCGACCGCACCGAAGAAATGTGCGAATGCTACATCTCTGACCAGGCCGAAGACCCGGCTAAGAGCGGTCAGCGAGGCAATCTGTCTAAAACCCTTTATCATTGTCATGCTCTCCGGATTTTTAAGTCTTGCGTGCAACACGAAAGGGCCTGCATCGGCCCACATTGTTTAATAATCCGACCAAAATAACGCTCACCAGCAGGCTTGAGCCGCCATAGCTTATCAGAGGCAGTGTTAATCCTGTAATCGGCATCAGGCCTATAGTCATCCCAACATTTACCAGAACCTCCACGGCGAACATTGCAACAATACCCACTGCAAGTAATCTGCCAAACGAATCGGTATTGTGCCCAGCTATCTCCAACCCGCAGCCTATAACTATCACAAAAAGCGTCAGAACCGCCAGAGAACCCCAAAAACCCCACTGATGGGCAATAATGGCGAATATGAAATCATTATGCCTCTCCGGCAGGAAATTATATTTAAGAAATGGCCCCTTTCCGAAGCCGTATCCGCTTAAACCACCTGAGGCAACTGCATATTTGGAGCGTATAAGATGATAGCCCCAATCGTTTTTCCACTGCCTTTTACTAAAATCCTTCCCAACAAGGATGTGGGCGAGAACAGGGAATTGCTCTGATTTTTTCTGGACCCACCCATACTGCAGCAGCACACTGCTTATTCTGGTTCTCTGGTAGCCTTGCATCTGGCTCCACAGAATGGGACTTACCAGGATTGCCATAAGTATGATTATCAACAAATGTCTTGCTCTTGCTCCAGCTACAAACAGCATTATGAAAAAAATTGGCATCATTATCAGCACCGTTCCCAGGTCGGGCTCGAGTAAAATCAGCACCATCGGCAACAGTGTGAGTACAAATGGCCCGATTAGTGCACGGAAGTTCCGGTAGTTGCTGCGATACCGCAGATACCAGGCCAGTGCCAGAATATACGCCAGCTTGCAGAACTCCGAGGGCTGAACCTGCACAAAGTGCGATTTTGTCCCAATTCTAATCCAACGACGGGTAGAATTAACAATCGGGACAAACGGAAGATCTAAAAGCCGGTCTGCTAACAACAATACCAGCACTAAAAGTATAAGCCCATATAACCAGAAGCTCACAGCTCCAAGCCGCCTGTAGTTGATTAAATTAGCCCCAACAAAGCCCAGCAGTGCAATTGCTGCGAATATGAGCTGCTTTTTCCATAAATGTTCCAGGCCAATAGTTTTGCCAGCAGAGCTGCTCTGGGCAGGATGGCCAACCGAGTAAATAGTTATTACTCCAACTGCGATAAGTGCCAATCCGGCCAGCAGCAACACAACTCTTACGCCGAGAAGTCGGCCTTTGAGAAACTCGTACATAACCAGCAAAATACCAAAAAACCGGCAAAATGGAACAAAACACCGGCAAAATTGATGAGAAAATTCAAGGTACCTTAAATTTTTTATTTTTTTGCATTTTTTACTTGATTTCTTTCGATGGTTTTGATAAGATACAACCTGCCTTCACCAGAGCAGCCTTGTGCATACGGTCCTTGATTTAACATTTTCTTTCGCCTGTGGGCGGAGAAAGGAGGAATGGGGAATACAAAGGCCAATGCCCAGCTTTTCCTGTTGGCTGGTACACTTTGTTCAATCTGCCGATTTTTACACAGATTTTTAGATTGATGAACAGGTGTAAGCAAGGAACAAAACAATTATGTCTTCAAACAGGAATGATGTTAGTCTCAAAATTGGAAACCAAAATATTATTGCAGAGCAAGAAATTTTGCAAAGAAGAAAAGACAAAGGAGGTGTTGTTATGAAGAAATTTTTTGCTGTTGTGGCGGTACTGTGTTTCGCCGCTCCTGTGTTTGCTGCCGGTTGGTCCGTCAGCAGCACACAGAAAGACAGCGACACCCTGGAAGTCACCGTCAACCCTGCCACGGGAGCCAAGTGGAACGACCTGAAGATTCCTTGCGAGTCAGGTGACGTTGCGGGTGACTTCGATACACCCACCACTGATTGGGCTGTCGACAGGGTCGAGAAGGTTGGCCAGAGACACTATGTGGTCCTCGAGTATGATGACCTCAACACTGAGAAGGGCGGCCCTGACACGATTACTGTCAATGGCCCGAACAACAGGACCGGCTGTGGCACATTTATTGTTACCTTGAACGGTGGCAATGTTTACAGCACCAGTAGAGACGGCAGCGGCAGCAGACTTCCCGGGTTCTGCTCAGCAGGTATGACTTTTTCCTGTGATTCAGACGCTGGGGTAGTAACGGTGTACTTTGTCGACAACACGTGTGAGCAGCTAAGGGCCGTCGGCCTGGATATCACCGCTGACAGCGGCGCCGTTATTACGGCTGTCAACGATGTCAATCCTGCCTACTGGGTCTATCCCGGCTCGATCGACATCAACGAAAGCGGGGTAATCATAGGTTACGGCAATGCTGTGGCAGATGTCTGTGAGTATCCTGATGGTACGCTGCCGGGGCTAAACAGCTACGGTGTAACTACTGAGATGGGCTCGCTCTATAGCGGCGATGCCAATGCTCCCGAAGACAGCGGCGTGCTGCTGACAGTCACAGTTGACAATGACTGCAACGTTACAGTAACCCACAACGAAAGACGAGGCGGCGTGGTCCTCGAGGACCCGGACGCAGATCCCGGCGACAACCTGCCGATAGAATGTGAAGTCTCGATGGGCGGCTGTCCATGCCTGGGTGATGTTGACGGAGATGGTAAGATTGGCTCAAGTGACCAAATCGCGATTGCAGATTTGCGCAACCTGTACGGT
>JAFGRL010000129.1 GCA_016935195.1 Sedimentisphaerales bacterium | reverse complement strand
CTGTCAGCATTGTAGGTTCCTGCCAGTTCCAATATCCCTCCTCGATACCAATCGTCGCAACTGATTCGGGGTATTTACTATCGTTGCCGTTTGAATAACATGCTAGGCCGGTCACAATTTGTCGCTGATTATTCATGCACCGAACCGCCCTGGCTTTAGCGGTGGTTTTCATGATTGCGGGAAGCATCAGCGCCATCCAGCCGGCCATTACATCTTTTCAACAGAGCATTATACGTTCTTAATGAAAATCGAACAGAGACTGGGTTTTGACGACCGTTACCTGGTCGGGATAAGCAGCAAAAGTGTGAATATGCAGCTCCTCCGGCCTTGCTTCAAAGTCAATGTAACAAAAGGGCATCAGCCCCCCGACTCCCAGGTCCGGGAATTTGATGAACACACCCCGGCTTTTGGCAAAACGCTCCAGGTCTTTGTAGCTCTGCTGGTAAAGATTTGGGCTCATTTTCTCTACCTGGAAGTCTGTCATATAGCTGACTCCCCTTTTCAGTGTGCATTTGTGGGATCTCGGCCCCCTGAATTGAAAGCGTTCTATCAGGCCCCGCTGGGGCAGCATCTGGCCGGGTGCGCTGACGACTTCAGTTAAGCAGGCATCCCTGACAAAAACACTGACAACGTGCGTGCAGCCGGTAATCCATATCAGCGACTCATATTTGTTGGTTCTAAGATGCCTCTTGGCATAAATCTGAAAAAGCTCAGGGTGCAGGGGCCTCTGGTAAAGATTAAAAGCCAATTCCTCGACAGCTACATTAATTTGCGGTGATTCCATAGTTGAAAAACCCTCGTACAAAAACAAATAACAACTAAGTTCAATTTTATTATATAAAAAAAGCAGCAGCGCAATCAAGCACAATAACAGTATTGATAATCTGTATTTCAACACTTATAGGACGAATATTCTGCAAGCCTCAGGCGATAAAGGATTAACGTGTGTGAAGATTTTTTAGAAAATTGCTTGTTGAAGACAGTTCATTAAAAATTTTTATTGCTGAAAGAAAAGGGTATTTATTATCGTGGCAATAATATCGTAAAAGGCGTGAGTGCCCGCAGTAACCCCAAATCCTCGCACAGCAAATAGAATAGCGAAGTAAACCCCTGCAATTGTCCTAAAACAAAACACTGTACCGTCAAACGGAACATTTGTTGTTAGCCGGCCGTCGATAAAGATTATATGATGGTGAGCACTGAACAGGGCAGCCGATAACAGGACAGAAAAGACGATGGAGTTTTTTCTCGCTATTTTTAAGACGTCCTGAAAAACAATCATCAAAACACAGATCAATATCAAACGAAAGACAAGTTCTTCGTAAATTCCAGCTCCTATGCCAGTTATAATATTTGCTAATAGATTATTGGTATCGGCCTGATAATACTTAACTGCGGTTTGCAGCGGTATAGCGGCTGGTGAGAGGCAATTCAATGTTGCTTGAGCTTGTGCGTAAGGTAAACCGGATTCTGCTATTGTTGTGGCATTGGGTGTTGGTTGTTCCGAACTGTTAAGAAACAGACTTAGTACTATCAGCGGTCCTGCAAGCAAAATACACTCCATTGCCATAGGCCAGATATCGCCTAATCCAAAGCTCCATTTTTTACAGGATGTAATTTGAAGTGATATTAAAATGATAATGACCACCAGAGGAGGTAACATCCATGCTATTTTATGGCTAAATCCCACATACTCTAATGCCTTCTGAAGCCAAACAAAGGCAACTACCCGGACTTGAGACTGATTGAGTATGTCGGTGTTGATCAAAACAGTACCGAGCTCATAGAAAACGATAAACGGCAGCAGAAATATTACTGCATAGACCGGCCGAGATGTTCGTTCTAAATATGAGTCCTGTGTAAAGTTCAGCAGCTGGCTGGCAGATCGGCTGTATTTATTTTCCATTGGACTGACTTGTCTTTTGTTCAAAGTGCAGGGAAATCAGTTAAACATAAAAGATAAATTTATTGAAAAGTTTACTTTAACCAGAGCTAAATTACAATAGCTGAAATTTGGCGTCTTTATTGTGACCAAGTAGTAAGCGGTGTTTCTGCTTTGGTAGCAATAATCTGTGATTTTGACTAAAGGTTAAGATAATGATAAATGAAAAACTGACCGAGATTTATCAATTGCTTTTGAAACATTTTGGCCCGCAGCATTGGTGGCCGGGCCAAAGCCGGTTCGAGATTATCACAGGGGCTATCCTTACGCAGAATACGAACTGGGCCAATGTCGAAAAGGCTATTGCCAATCTAAAATCAGCCAGCCTGCTCGTACCCCAGAGGCTGCACAATCTGGACATTTCTAAATTGTCAGAGCTGATTCGGCCGGCAGGTTACCACAATATAAAAGCAAAACGTCTGAAAAATTTTTCAAACTGGCTTTTTGGAAACCACGACGGCCATTTAGAAAAATTAGACAGCATTAATACAGAAGACCTAAGGGCCCAGCTTTTAGGCATAAAGGGCATCGGCCCGGAAACTGCTGATTCGATTCTGCTCTATGCCTTCGGCCGAGAAATCTTTGTGGTTGATGCCTATACCGCCAGAGTTGCAGTGCGCCACGGTTTAATTGAGCCTGACGCTGATTATGAGCAGCTAAGAGAATTATTTCAATCGAATCTGCCTGCAGATGTCAAGCTCTTCAACGAGTATCACGCACTATTGGTTAATGCCGGGAAACATTTTTGTAAACCAAAGGCAAGATGTAATAGCTGTCCCCTGCAGCACTTGCCCCACAGCCTCGATACCGGGTCTTTTTGAAGTTGGACAATGGAAAATACTTGCTTTGAAATGCTGTTTTTGTTAAGTTAAGCGCCTTATAAGTTGGTGAGAACATTTTTTACAATTGTCTTTAGGAGATTGAGATATGAAACGCGGCCTTTTGACCATTATTCTTCTTACAGGCTGTCTTTTGTTTGTTCAGTTTGGTTGTGATAAAGAAGCCCAGGTGGACTCGGGACATAAAGCCAAGCCAAAAGCAACTAAGACAACAGTTGCCGAAAAGCAGCCTGAAACAAAGATGCCGGCCGAGGGTACAGGTGCAAAGATCGAATTTGAGAAGCAAGTTCGTGATTTCGGCCAGATAGGCCCGAGCACGCGAAACCTCTGGGAATTTAAGTTCAAAAACGCCGGCAGTGATGTTCTCAAAATTACAAAGATTAGCAAGACGTGCGGCTGTACGCCTTTTACGCTTGAGAAAAAAGAATACGCACCGGGTGAGAGTGGGAAAATAACGGGAAAATATTACTCAGGCAGGTGGCCAGGTATTACCAACAAACATCTGTTTGTATACACCAACGATCAGTCAAATCCCAAGGTCGAGCTTACCATCAAGGCTAACATCGTGCTTAAAGTTGCCGCCGAGCCCAAGAAACTGAACCTCCTGCTGAAAAAGGAAAATGCGAGCTGTCCAAAAATCACAATTAAAAGCCTGGACGGTAAACCATTTTCAATAAGGTATATCCAGTCAACCGGTGATTGTATTACTGCTGATATCGACCGTTCGGCCAAGGCCGCCGAATTTGTGATTGAGCCAAAGGTAAATGTTGAAAAACTCAAGTCGCGAATGACCGGTCGAGTGGATATAAATCTGGACCAGCCGGAATGTAAAGTTGTTAGCATTCCTTTCACTACTCTAACCAGATTTATGACAGAACCAAGAATCATAACTGTTCTGAATGTCGAACCTCAAAAACCTATCACAAGGAAATTGTGGCTGCTTAACAATTATAACGAGGATTTTCAAGTCGAATCGGCAAGTTCAGAAAAGGGTGTTATAAAGGTACTAAATCAGGAGAAGGTCGGCAGCCGGTATAAGTTTGAACTTGAAATCACACCACCAAAGCAACAAGGCAAGATGAGAGTTTTCAACGATGTTTTGACCGTCAAGGTAAAAGATGAGCAGGATATTCAGGTTCGCTGTGTGGGCTCATATGCAAGGCTGGAAAAACAGTAGATGTGATAAGGTTTGAGAATCGACGGATGAAGTGTTTATTGGCCTTTTTTTGTGCCTTATTTCTCTGTGTCTCGCAAATTTTTGCTGTATCGGCAAGATTGCCAAAGGCTGAGACAGATGGGTCGATAGCTGTTTTTATAACCGGCAATGAACTAGGGGCCCTGCAGCCCTGCGGTTGTTCCGGCGGCCAGCTCGGCGGTCTGGATAGACGCGCAGCGGTTTTCAACGCCGCAGCCAAATCGAGACGTTTGATTATTGATACAGGTTCTCTTGTTGACGGCGATTCGGAACAGGACCTGATAAAGTTCAATATATTGCTTCAGGCCTTTGGCTTCCTTGATTATGATTTGGTCAATCTGACCAAAGAAGACGTTGGAATTACCAGAAATCTCGGTTTGTTGAATGGTGCAGACTCACTTCCAGCAATGATAAGTGCTTATTGGCCGAGCGATGCTAACCTGCCTGCCGGATTCACCAGAAATTTTGATGTGGGAGCCAAAAAACTATCTGTGACAGTTACCTGCCTTGATGCTAAATCTGGCAATTTAGAAAAATTGAAAGGCTTATTTGTTTTACCGAGGACTTTGCCAACTTTTAATATTCTTATCGTCAATGAATTTAAGCAGGATGTGATTGACACAATTCGACAAGGCGGGCTGGTCGACTGCTTAGTTTATCCTGGTGATTCTGATCGTCCGCGACTGGTTAGCAAACCGCCAGAGCGACCGGTTGTAGTTGCTGGCGGGAAGTTTGGCAAATATGTAGCCAGGCTAAAAATCTCACCGAAATCAGCTGGTCCTGATACTTCAGGAAGTTTATTCGATAAAGGTCAAGGCATAACTGAGTCTATAGACAGTTATGATGTCAAGTTTTCTGCGGTACCGGTTGCGGAAGAATTGCCTCGAGATGACTCGCTTATTCAGTTGTACAGGGTATATCAACAACTCATCAAAGAAGCCGGGCTTTTGGAAAAGCAGCCGAGATTTATTCTGCCGAATGAGCTCATATATGTCGGCTCTAATGCCTGCAAATCCTGCCATGAATACGAATACAGCAAGTGGAGCACTAAGATCCACGCACATGCTTATGCGACGTTAGAGAGGGTTGGCTCGCAGTTTGACCCGGAGTGTATCGTCTGTCACGTCGTTGGTGCCGAATATGAGAGCGGCTTTGTCTCTGAGAGCAAAAGCAGTGAGAACTTAAGGAATGTTGGCTGTGAAAACTGCCATGGCCCCGGCTCGGAACATGTCAAAACTGCGGGCAGCACCAAAACTTCCGAGCCAAAAGCCGATTGTGACCTGTGCCACACACCGGAAAATAGCGCTAACTATGCCGGCAATGAGAGGCAGTATTTTGAAAAAATAATACATTGGAGGGAACCAAATAGCCCTGGAGATGTCCAATAAATAGGCAGTAGAGCCGGCAAACGCATAATTTCGCGTTTTGGGCACCCCAGTCAAGGGGCAAAAGATGATAAAAACATTACGAATAACAGGTATTTTAGTGGTCATTTTGGCGTTCGCTTGGGGCGCTTTTCTGGTAATTTTCGGGGTTCATCTCGATGAAGAAGTAGAGAAGTTCCTCAATTCCCAGGGTGCCCTGGAGAGGTTCAACCAATCAAAGGGGCAAAAACCTGCCGGCAGCGCTACTGAAACCTCACCTCTGGTAAAACAGGCTACAAGATTTGCTTTATATCTAAATCCGCCACCAAAACCTCAGGTCAAAAGACAGCAGCCTGGACGTTCCGTTCCTGGGGTACCTGCCAGGCCCAAACCCAAGGCGGTTTCCGTAAAATTTGAGCTGATAGGGACCAGCTACTACGCATCTCATCCTGAGCTGTCTTTGGCATTGATTGACCAGCCCGGCAAGGGCCTTCGCTGGGTCCGACAATCCGGCGAGTTGGGTCATCTGGTTTTTGAGCAAATAAAAGACGGCGCCATTGTTGTCAAAGATGGTCAAAGCACCTACGAAGTAGCTGTTGTGGAGAGACCTAAAAAGATAAATCTTCTCAAAACAGAAAGTGCGGATACGGAGGCGTCAGACGCCATAGATTCTGAAGCCATGGCTGTGCCAACCGACACACTAAAAGTACCTGAGTCGCCTCCAGCCAAAAAACCTCCCACTGTCTCAGTGCCGCAGGTCAGGCAGGTTACTAAGCAGCAAAAGAATCTGATGGAAAATCTTGCCGGCCAGATAAAAGACATCAATAGAGAGGATAAATCCAGCACAGCCGGTTCAAGACAATTGACCGAGGAAAGAAAAGCAATGCTGAATAAGCTCATTTCCGATTTGAGAACGATGCGGGTAAGCGACGACGAGGTCAGGAAATTGGACCGCTTAGGAAGACAGTTGAGAAGTGAAACAGCCGACTCAAAATCTGAGCCTGCCGATAATAACAAGGTTCCTAACGTTGAAAATCCTAAGGCCAAAACAGAAAAATAATATCCGGCTGTTCTGTGTTAGCAAGTAATACTTAACGCCATCATTATCTAAACTCTATAGTCCTATAAAAAGTGTCTGCAGACTTTTCTAAGCCGGTGCTGTTTTAGTGCGTTGGCCCTGGCATTTCACGGTAATTCCCTTTTTTTGACTAAATTTTGGAACTTTCGCCTGTTTTTTGTGTCTGATTATATAGCAGATGTTCCACATTATCAGTATTGGATTTCAGCACTGTTTCGGAGCAGTTAATATGGCAGAAAGAATTAAAGACCTTGGGCGAAAACTTAAAAAAGAGTCTTTGAAGTACAAAGAGGCAGCTAATTTACCAGTTAAAAGGCTATTGCGTACTATTATAGGCCCTTTTGGGTGCCGCCATTATTGTTTGTGGATTTCATTGCTTTTGGGTATGATTTTCACGTTTGGTGGTGATTTGATTTTTGCTGACACCAACTCCAATAGCGCAAAGTTAGCACGATACAGGTTTTTCCAGTTAAACCACATCACGGCAGAGCAGGGCAAAGAATATCTTTCCAAGGCCGGAATTGGCACCGTTTCCCTGCACCCCAAGCCAAATACTTTATTGGTAACAGGTCAGCCGGAGGAGCTAAATATAGCTGCTGCCATCTTGGGGCTGGTTGATAATGATGAGAAGTATGAAATAATAAAAATTGCAGCAGTTTCGCAAGCCAATGATTTACCTGACAGGTTGCAACTCGAGACTGCCATTGGGGATATATCGATAGGCACATTTTCCGAACCACTGCTTGATAGTGCCAAGGCCAAAATTATTATAGATGTTCTTGGCGAGCAAGTGGTTGCTATTGTCCCCAAGGACAGGGCGAAAAGGCTTGTTACTGCCATAGAAAACATTCAACATCCAGATATTTCTGCTGCAAAGGCCGGTGAGGAACCAAATAAGGGGCCATTACCTGAGCCAAACGAAGATGAACTATTCGGCAGGATGTTAGCTTCCCTTGCCGAGGCTGAGAAGAACGTCGCCAAACAAGCCGAAGAAGTACCGAATCCAAATGAGCCTAATCTGGCGGATATTCCATCTGTTTCCAAAGAGCCGAATGAACTGTCTCAGTCGGTGCAGACCACCTCGGAGCCGAATTTGCCCGTTGCCATTGAAGAGAGCTTGCAAGCTGATGTTACCGAAACAGCTGTCGAGATTGAGCAGCCTAACGAGCCGATGACGGAAACCAAAGGAGAGCCTGTGGGCAGAAGGCCATATTCGCCGGAACCTGTTGCACTGGCTGAGGATGAACTCGAGCTGAACTTGCCCGAGATGCTTGATATCGTGCTTTTATTAGACCTTGTTCATAAACATTTGGATTTGGACCTTATGTACGACCCTGCCGAGGTGAAAGGCCAGGTTGCTCTGAGAGTTCAGGGGCCTATCAAGATAAAGGAATTATATCCTCTGCTCGA
The DNA here is from genome assembly GCA_016935195.1 of Sedimentisphaerales bacterium. Classification (GTDB taxonomy): domain Bacteria; phylum Planctomycetota; class Phycisphaerae; order Sedimentisphaerales; family Anaerobacaceae; genus JAFGRL01. The sequence goes on along the minus strand of JAFGRL010000129.1, from coordinate 28,082 downwards.
ATCAGTGCTGAAGTTCAGAGGCTTTGGGATGACTCGAAAAGGCAACCTTGTAACCGTAGTTTCGGCGGCAAAAATATATGATATTGACCCTACTCTGGTGGATGCCGGGAAAGGCGGGGTTCAATATGGAGATGTGATTATAACTCGTATTTTTGAACTGGAGCACATAGATACAGCCAGCGCAAAGAACTTTCTTGATAAGATGAAACTCGGTGCCAATATCACCGAGATTCCCGAAACCGGCACGATTATTGTGACAGGTTTCGCATATCGAATGGAACGGATAGAAGAGCTGCTGAAGATGGTCGATAAGCCAGGAGAGGACAGACAATTCAGGTTCAGGCAATTAAAATATACGATGGCTAAAAACCTGGCAGCACAGGTTAAGACGCTCGTCGAACAAATGGGGGAAGTCTCAGTAACCATTGCAAAGACTGAGACGCCACAACCTGCCAGGCCAAGTCCACGAGCCGCAAGAAGAGCACCGACTCCAAGAAGAGAGCCTCAGCCTACAGAACAGCCTTCCAAACCTTCGGTTTATCTTGATGCGGATGAGAGAACTAATCGCATCCTGATGATAGGACTAAAAGGTGAATTGGACATGGTTGACTATCTGATAGATACACTTGATGTTGTCCAGAAGGACCTGAGAGAACTAAGGCTATATGAAATCCAGTATGTTGATGCAGAGGAGGTGACCAAGAAACTAAGCGAACTGGGCATAATCAGCGGCCAGCGGACTACTTCGAGGACGATTACAGAGAGGCCAAGGACAACAAGAACTACTGCAAAGCAGCCAACCGCTAAAACACCCACGCCAACTCCGGCAACTGGCGAAGCTCCTTTGGTAGAGGAACCGCAGGTTGTGATAATTGAGCCGACAAATTCGCTTTTGATAAATGCGACGCCCGAACAGCATCTGCAAATTTCCACTATTATTGGTTACGTTGACAGTGAAACAGAACAGGCCTCCATCCCTTACGAGATTTATCCGCTTGAGAATCAGGACCCTGAAGAGCTGGCGGGCGTTCTGAACCAGCTCATTCAGGAAACCGCCGAAAGCAAGGAAGATAAAGGCGGGAAAATCGTAAAGACAACAACCAAGAAGTTCGAAGAAGATATAACCATTATTCCAGATTCAAAAACATATTCGCTCATCGTTTATGCCAGCAAGAAGAACCAGCAGTGGATAAGCACGCTGATAAAACAGCTCGACGAATATCGGCCGCAGGTCTTACTTGACGTTACCCTTGTTGAAATTACCAAAAATGATGAATTCAATTACGACCTTAATATTATTTCCAGTTTTCCCGATTTGGTTAATACTTCAGGTCTGACCGGAACCATCGTAGGAGGTGAAAGCCCAATAACAAGTTCCGATATAATTACCAAACTTAATTCCAAGGGGATGGAGCAGTTTGCAGACTTTCAATCTGATGGGGGCTCCTGGACAGCATTTTATGGCGACTATCATGTCAACGTGCTGCTGACCGCTATGCAGAAAAAGAACTACGGCAGGGTTCTTGCAAGACCCAAGCTTCTTGTCAATGATAATGAAGCCGGTTCTATCAAGGCCGAAGAGACCATTCATATTACCAGAGAAAAAGTTACCTATAGGAAAGGTCCGGACGAGCAGGATATACCCATTACTGAAAAGGAATTTCTCCCCTACGATGCCGGCATAACTCTTGATATCGAACCTCATATAAGCAAAGGCGACCAGCTTCGATTAAGTATCACTATGACGCGTAAGGATTTCCGCATCACCGAAGAAGTAACGACAGAGAAAAAACCGCCGGATGTCGTTACAAGTGATGTTACCACTGTGGTAACCGTTCCCGACGGTAAAACTATAATACTCGGTGGCCTGGAGAGACTCAATCAGGGCAAAGGCGGAACCAAGGTTCCTATCCTGGGTGACATTCCGGTCATCGGCGGGCTGTTTAGAAGCACGGCCAATACGGACTCGCAGAGCAGGCTTTATGTATTTGTAAAAGCTCATATTATTAGACCCGGAGAAGAATTTGCCAGCACCAGCGACATTGAGTTGGTCTCGGCTAAGAACAAAGCGGCATTTGAAAAGTATGAGGCAGAGATGCAGAAATATGAGGATTGGCCCGGGTTTAAACCGGAACCTATGGACCCTGAAAAGATTCTGGAAGCTGATTAGAGACAGTCAAACTGAGTACAATGTTTAATAAATACTTCGATTGCGAGATTGCCACGCCGACCTTCGGTCGGCTCGCAATGACAGCAAAGATGTGCATATGTCATTGCGAGGAGCTCAGCGACGAAGCAATCTCAACAACCGATAGTTATAACAGCTATGAAATACGATACTGCTGAATTTCAAAAATAAAGTCTTTAGGATTTGAAGGTAATCGCTTTAGATATATTGAGATGAAAGACCTGCTCTTACAAACCGCCAGAAGGACCGGAATTGTTGATGCAGAGCAATTAGAGAAGTTTCTCGAGAACAACAAGCAGGAAAAAGCAAGACTCGATGAGTTCCTGCTGCGTGCTCCCTTTTTTACAGAAGAAGCGATTCTTAAGTTATTTGCTGCTGCACTGGGCCGGAAATTCCTGGAAGAGATACCCACAAAGGATGTGCCAGCCGAATTTGTTGAGGCGGTGCCGGCCAGTTATGCACAGCACAATTATTTAATCGGTGTCAAAGAGAAGGGTGATGACGGGCAGCTAACCGTTGTTTTGTCAAGGCCGCTTGATGTCTATGCACTGGACAATGTCTCGAAGATGACAGGTCTTGCGGTCAAGGCGGCACTGGCGACACGTACAACCATTACAGCAGCAATAGATGTTGTTTACGAGCAGAGGACAACGGTCATCGAAGAGGTGGCCGAAGAGCTTGATTCTCAGAATCTCGACCAGCTTGTTGATGAAGTGGCAACATCGGACGATTTGCTTGATGTTGTAAATCGACCACCTGTTATCAGGCTTGTTAATGATGTTTTATTCAGGGCTCTGCAGCTAAGGGCAAGCGATATTCACGTACATCCTTATGAGACAAAGATTCAGATTCGTTACCGTATCGACGGAATCCTGTATGATACCCTTAGTTTGAATCGAAATGTGCTGCCTTTAATCATATCACGTATTAAAGTTATGGCGGGAATGGATATTGCCGAACGCCGGCTGCCGCAGGACGGCAGATGCAGTGTCAGGCTCGGACAGCGCGAAGTGGATCTGCGTATCAGTACGGTACCCACCAATTATGGCGAGCGAAGTGTCCTGCGTCTGCTGGATAAGAGCACGGCACTTTTCGGGCTGGATGAGCTAGGATTAGGCAAGGAAGATTTGAAAATGTTCGATTCTCTGCTTACTCGTTCACACGGCGTTATTTTCGTGACCGGGCCCACCGGCAGCGGCAAAAGCACCACTCTTTATGCCTGTCTTAACAGAATAAATTCAGCCGAAAAAAATGTTATGACCATAGAGGACCCTATTGAATATCAGCTTGAAGGGATTAGCCAGATGCAGGTTGCATCGAAAAAGGGTATGAATTTTGCCAATTCGCTTCGCCACGTGCTTCGTCAGGACCCCGACGTGATAATGATAGGTGAAGTTCGGGATATCGAGACTGCTCGTATGGCTATACAATCTTCACTCACAGGTCATTTGGTTTTCAGTACATTGCACACAAATGACTCAGCCGGTGCGGTGAGCAGGCTTTTGGATTTGGGTGTTGAGCCGTATCTGGCGAGCTCTTCTTTGATAGCGGTCCTGGCGCAGCGGTTAGTGCGAAAGGTATGCCCTGACTGCAAGAAGCCATACGAACCTACAGAGCATGAATTAAGAGAGCTTGGATTGGGGGACATGAAAAGCCCCGGATCAGCTGAGGGGGAGGCTAAGTTTTACGTCGGAGCCGGCTGTGACAGTTGTTTTCAGACAGGCTATCGTGGACGGACAGGCATTTACGAGTTAATGTTGATAAGTGAGGAAGTTCAGAATCTGATATACAACAGACAAAGCAGCGGTAAAATCAAAAGAGTTGCTCTTAACAGCGGAATGCGAACGCTGCGGATGGATGGTGCCAGGAAAGTCCTTGCAGGTATAACAACTATTCCTGAGGTACTAAGAGTAACTCAAGCAGATATTCTATAGTTAAGCTGGACCAAACCGCAGGCCGAGAGGTTCGGCAAAAATCATAGTTTAGCCTTTGGTTGGAAGTTTAAGTAATGCCGAGATACCACTACACAGCTATTGGGGCAGATGGCAAAAAGGCAAAGGGTATAGTCACTGCTGAGAGCTCCTATGCCGCAAGGAAGCAGTTGAGAGTGCGAAGCATTCATACTACCTCGGTAGAAGAAGTCGGCTGGAGTGCTGAGGGCAGGAGGGGGTTGTTCTCTATATTTGGCCGAACCAGCAAGGCACAAATCACCGAATTTACCAAACAATTGGGCACATTGCTAAATTCCGGGATTAAGCTGACCGAAGCACTTTCTGTCCTGACACTACAGGTTTCTGATGTTAGATTCAAAAATGCCCTGACCGATATTCGTGACCGTGTAGTTACAGGAGAATCCTTCACCGATGCCTTAAAAGACTATAGTGACTATTTTGACGTGATTTACATAAGTATGATACGGGTAGGCGAGGTTACAGGCTCTTTAGGGAACAGTTTTTCTACTATTGCCAATTTTATGGAAAAACGCCAGCGAGTTGAATCCAAGGTTCTTACTGCTATGATATATCCAATGGTGCTGACAGCATTTTGTTTTGCTGCTATTGTTATTCTTACAACAAAGGTTATTCCTAAGATAGCTGAACAGATTACAAGAACAGGCCAGGAATTACCCTGGATTACAAGGCAAATGATGAACGTAAGTTACGTGCTTACAAGCTGGTGGCTTTTAGTTGTAATCGCTGGATTCGTCGGCATTATATGGACTTTCAAGCGGTTTATGAAGACACAGCGGGGTGCCTATCTGCGGGATAAGTTTTTGCTGTCGTTACCTTTATTCGGCCCTCTCATAAAGCAAAGGGTCGTATCGCGTTTTGCATCCACACTCTCGACCCTGCTTAGTTCAGGCCTTGCTATGGCGGAATCTCTTCGCGTAGTGGCGGAAGTTACCGGCAATGCCCTGATGAAACGGGCAGTTCATCAGGCTCGTGAAAGAATTCTTGCCGGCGCCGATATCGCCACGCCGCTTCGAGACAGCGGTGTCATTGACCCGGCAATTGCACATATGGTCTCGGTTGGAGAAAAAAGCGGTGAGCTGGAGAAAATGCTGAAAAGTATAAGCGAGAATCTTGAAGCTTCAACCGATGTCGTCATCGAGCGGCTAAGTGCCGCTGTCGAGCCTGTCATCATAATATTTATGGCTCTAATTATTGGTATTATTGCTTATGCAACCATATTGCCCATCCTGGAGGTTTCGTCAGGGAAATTTTAGCACAATTAGGTTTCGATTAGTTGAAAAATGTATGGCTTAATGAAAAGTTGAAGTTGTGAAAATATTATTAGGTTTTAAGGGAGCCTGAAGTCTTATGAAAGGAAGGAAAAAGAAAAAACGCAGTTCAGGTTTTACGATGGTTGAGCTTATGGCGATGCTTATCATCATTGGTTTGCTGGCCACGCTGGTGGTTACAAAGGTTGCCAGCAAAATCGACCAGGCGCGGAAAACGACCACAAAGGCAAATTTAAAAATGCTCAGTTCTGCGGTAAATCAATTTAAAATGGATACAGGGCGATTCCCAACAGTAGACGAAGGCCTATCTGCTTTGATTGAACAGCCCAGTGATGTCGAGAATTATGAGCCTGGTGGTTACTTAGAGACTACAGAGATACCCAGGGACGGCTGGGGTCGTGAGTTTGTTTATGAGGAGTATCCGGAAAGCGGCAAGCCGTTTGTAATCATAAGCTTTGGTGCCGATGGTGAAGAAGGTGGCGAAGATTACGATGCTGACCTGCTGAGTACCGATGCATATTGATTTGCCGGCCGGATTAAGTGAGAAGCAGCTATGTGGCACAGGCGAAACAAGTATGAAGGCTTTACATTCACTGAACTGGTTATTGTGGTTGTTATGGTCTCGCTGTTTGTGCTTATGGCCGTTACAAAACTCGGCGGACTGCTTCGAAAAAGCACGTTCCGGGCACAGGCTGAGGAGTTTGTATCAATAATGCAAATGGCTGTCAATGCCGCGGCCGAAAGCAATAGAAGATATGAAGTTATTATCGATTTGGTTGAACAAAGTTATACGCTGCGTGAAATAACCACACCAGAACTATCGGAGGTTTTGGAAGAAGAGGTAATTGTTGATAATAATTTTAGCGGCAATTGTCAGGTTGTTTACGTTCTATTTGATGATTTGGTTGAGACCGATGAAGACCACCAGATGGCGAAATTCAGAGCCGGCCATGCAGGCTGGCAAAACGGCGGCAAAATACTATTACTTGATGAGGACGAGCAGCCATATACGGTTGTGGTTAACAGAATAAACGGGCTTGTCAGATTGGAAAAAGGTGACGTTGAGCTTTTAATGCCTAAGACTAAAGATGAAGTACCATTCTAAAAACAAAGTTAATACCAAAAGAAGCCTATCCGCTATAGGCCGTATGCTACATGCTAAAAAGGCTTTTAGTCTCGTCGAGACTACAACTGCCCTAATCATTTTGGCACTGATTTGTTCAAGTGTTTTGGTTGTCTTTGACCGCTATATTGCCGCAGCGGCCGATTTAACATTGCGTTCCCAGGCCTTTGACGTTGCACGCGACAATATGGAGACTTTGCTTGCGCAGGAATTCGTGAGTGAAACGACAGAGTACGGCACAAGCGAAGATTATCCGCAGATTCAGTGGGTGACGACCGTTGAGTCGTTTTACGAGCCGATAACATCACGAATGTGGATTAAAGGTATTTGCTCGGCTGAATACATTGATAGCCAGGGCCAGACGCAGAGCATCGAACTTACACACTGGCTGACCGATTTGACAAAACAGCAGTTGCTCCAGATTATTGAGGAAAAGCAAAAGCAACTGAGTGAGTCGGAAGATGAGACATTCGAGACACTCGACCAAGCCGCTGCCTATGCCGGAGTTGATGTGGAAACTATCGAGCAGTGGATTGAAAATGGTATGTTGCTTACTGCGGAAGGGCATTTCAGCAAAAAGATGCTCGATTTATTTAGCGAATACCAAGGTGAGCCTTCAATTGAAGATATCGAACAAATCGTTGCAAAGGAAAAAGGAAAGAAAGATTTAGTACCTCCAAAAGACAACAAAAAAAAGGAGGATACAAAGGATGATGAAAGAAAGGGAGATCCTGTTAAGCCGCCGGATGAAGAGCGGCAGCAGCAGGAAGAAGAAAACCTGTGCGGTTTCACACGCCAGCAGCTTAAACAAATGGGTTTCGAGGAATTGATTCAGATATTTTTAAATTGTGGTCAGAACCAGTAAACTTTTGAAATGCTAGACACAGTAAGGATAAAAAAGATTCGAGGCGGTTTTTCATTGGCTGAAGTGCTCACTGCGCTTACGATAGGGTCAATGATTTTGGTCGCAGTGCTGGGCATATATGAACGTTTAGATCGCTCCAGCGAGGCAATCAAACACAGAGTAGTCGATTCCGCTGTTCCGCGAGAAATTCTACAGCGAATAGCCGAGGACCTTGATGAGATAATCGCAGGCCCATCCGATACGGTAGTGGCTTTCACCAGTAAGCTCGAAGGACACGGCTTTACCAGCTCGAAGCTGGAAATTACGAAAAGCATCTACGATAAGGAAAATAAAAAACAGACCTTTGAGAAGATAGTCTGGCAGAGCAGCTACGACTATGACAGTGATACACCGGGCCTTGTTTTATATAGAAGTCACAGCGGCATTGCTTTGGAGGATAAGCTGCTTGATGAAAGTAAGGACAATTGGCAGAGAGAGCTTTTCGTTCCGATTTGTAATGGAGTTACTTTTTTCCAGATACAAACTTTTAAGGGAGATGTGCTTATCGACAATTGGGCCGGCAGCTCGGCGCCAAAAGGCATTATAGTTACGATTTCTTTCGCCCAGCCATATGAAACATTGACAGAGACTTATGAGGTCCCTGATTGGCAAAAAGTAACGAGGACTATCGCAATCGACCGCACCAGAAAGATAAAATTTAAGATCGAAAAGAAAGAGGATGAACAAAACGACGGATAAACTAAACTTCGTCAAACATCGCCAAAAAGGCATTGTCTTATTGGTAACATTGGTGATATTGATTGTTCTATCCACTCTCGGATATACACTGGGCAGCCGGATTGTATCCCGACGTCATCGGGTTCAGTATATCATTGACTATCAGGCCTGCCGTTACGCCTGTGATTCAGCAGTAAAGTACGCCCTTGCCACTTTACAGGATATTAACACTCCGGTACTGATTGCTCGACCAAATGTGCCTGATTTTTCAGACCTGTTTTGCCTTAGTGAGGCAGAATATCAGGAGTTCCTGGTTCAGTGGACTGTCGATAGTGCTTCTGATAAGAGCACTTTCAACAGGGCTGGGGAGGTTAACGATGTCAATAATATTTACGATGCCAATGATTTTAATGATGTCAGAGATATTAATGACTTTGAATTCGGAGAGAGTGATTCTAATGACTCCAACGACGTAAATTCAGTGTCTGTTCCAGGCCCATACGGTCCAGCCTGGCCGCTTATAGCCGAGCCGATGGAGTTTAACATCGGCTCTGCTGCGGTTAAGATAGAGATTGAGGACGAGAATGCAAAATATCCACTCGGTTGGACGATATTAGAAAATAAGAAGGTTGAGCGGGAAGCCGCCGCTGGTTTTAAGACTTTCTGCGAATGGATGGATGTAAATGAGCCCGAATTTGATGAGCTGCAGTTGCAACTTGCAGATATAAGTCAAATAAAGAAGTTCAAGCTTGAATTTGAGCCTATAAAAATACAGGAAAAAGTGACCAGAAGAGAACTCAGAAGACGAAGACGTGGCCTGAAGCCTTCACAACGTCAAAAATCGAGCGTGAAAACCATACCGGCAAACGTACACACTGCGGATTTTGCAAAACTCTTCAACAGCTCGATTATTGATACACAGTGCCTTGCCAGACCCACCATCCAGACCGACAGCAGAAATGAGTCAGCCCTGAAATATCTGGGCCTTTGGGGCTCAAGCAAGGTTAATATCAACACGGCCCCCCGTCATGTTTTGGAAGCAGCATTTACCTTTGGGGGCGATGCTGCTGAGATAGCTGACAAAATCATCGAGCGAAGACGTTTGGAGCCTTTTAAGGATGTGGAAGACATAAAGAAATCCTTATTTGGATATTCCGATTCAATTGATAAATGCGCAGATTATATTACTCCTGCGAGCAGCTTCTTCACGATTAGGATAACTGCAATAAGTGGAGTCGCAGAAGCATCTGCTGTGATAGCAGTTCAAAAAGGTGATAAGAAAATAGAACGTATTGCTGTGATTTCGATTTAGATTGTCTCATAATAGGCATTAGTTTGTTGTTAGTTATAGGTATATTTTAGTGGAAGCTCAAAACTTTTTGGGAATACATTTAAGCAGGGATAAAGCGACTGTGGTTTACCTTGGTATTCAGGGCCGCGAGCGCAAGGTCCTGGACTGTTTTAGTGTAACTGTCGAAGAAAAAGACGGACAGGAATCCCCAGCCGCGACAAATTTGGCAGAACTCGTCGCTAAAACCTGCGCAGCGCGAAAATTAAAGTTTTCCGATATCACGATAGCTCTGGATTGCACATTGTTCAGCCAGCATAGTGTGCATACAGAATTCAGTAACCCCAAGCGAATTGCTGCCACCGTTCGGTTTGACGCTGAGGAGGTTCTCGCTGCAGACATATCCGAGCTCGCTGTGGCTTTTAGAGTTATTTCAAGCGACCAGAACGGCTCTGATTTGACAGTATTTACGGCACAGAAAAAACTATTGTCAGATTTTCTCTCTGCTCTGCAGGCTTTTAATATGGACCCTGTGATTATTGAGCCGGATGTTAATTCTCTGGCAAGATTTGCCTGGCATAACGCCTCATTGGGTGAAGGTTCTCAACATTTTTTCTGTGCGCTGTCGCTGCGTAGAGCTTATTTTGTCATACCGAAAGTTTCTAATAAAGGCCGTCCGGAACAATTCTCAGAAGCTTCGGCCTTGATGAGAACATTCCTGATAGCACCACAGCAGCAAACAGATGAATTACTTGCCGTAGAAATTCCCATAACCCTTGCTTTGTTAAATGATTCTGCTTCTCTTGACAGCATTGAGCTTTTGGATGCTGATAGCCCGATTGACTGTCAGCAGCTTAGCAGCAAGCTTGATATGGCAGTCAGCAAACTTGACCTGGCACAGTCAGTTGAAGTAACATCTGAAAATTTAGCTCAATGCAGCAGCCCTGTTGATTTTGCAATCGGATACGGTGCTGCCTTAGCTTCGTTAGAAAGGTCAGAAACAGCAAACTTCCGCAACGATTTCAACCCTTACCAGGGCAAGAAATTACGAATACAAAAAGCATTGAAGTTTCTAAGTGTCTCGGTTACCGTGCTCCTGCTTGCTTTCGGCCTGTACGTTCAGTTGCAGTTGTTTCAAAAAACTAAGCCCCTCAATCGTCTTCGGGCGAAATTTGCTGAGGACTACTCGCCGGTGATGCTGGGTGAAAAACCGCCGACGAAGATCAAAGATGCGGTCGAAAAGCTCCGAAAACAACTGCGACGAATAAGAGCCGTTAAAAGCGGCCTGCTGAGCATCTCCGGCGAGGAATCAGTCTCGGCAAAAATGACTCTTGTTCTGCAGGCCTTCAACGAATGTGCACAGCAGGTTGATTTGAATGTCAATTTAATCACGATTACCCAAAGAGCAATTAGAATTACCGGCGACACATCGAACCGTAAGAACACTCTTAAATTGTTCGACTCGATTAAGAGTAATAAATTAGATATTGGACAGCAGCGGCTCGATGAAAAAGCCGGACGTGACAATTTCAGTATAACAGTCGTACCAAAGTGATTGAGGATTGATTTTGTGAAGAACGTTTATAGAAATCCGATTTTATATTATGTGCTTGTTCCAGCTTTAACGGGCCTTTGGCCGTTGCTTGTCAGCACCGTCTATCTGCCCGGGGCTGAGCATAATTGGGAGCTTGAAAAAAATGAATATGGCAAGGGAGAAAAAGTTATTGCTGAGATTATTGCTTTAGACCCCGACCGCCTGGAATTTTCTGATTCATCCGAAAAATCTGCAGAGTTCGATTATGCAATCGCAATTGAAAGGATTGCCGCCTTGTGCAGAATCCCCACGGCCAATTATAAACTCAGCTCAGGAATAATAATTACCACAAAAAAACAAAAAAGCCGGCGAGCAGATGTTTCGTTAAAGGATGTCGAGATAACAAAAATTGCAAAATTCCTCTCTATGATACAGTTGCGCTATTCAAATCTCCAATGTACCCAGATTACCAAACTTCAAAAGAAAAAGGGCCTGCCCGATAAGTGGGATGTTGATTTGGACTTAAAGTATTATTTCTAAAGCATCCATCCGGGCATATACAAAGTGAGGCCGTAGTTTATACCACTTGTATTTTTTAATTCCGGCCCTATAGTACTACATATAGTATGCTTATTTTTTTGCCGTTAATGCCGAAATTATCGGCCTTCTTCCTTTTTACCACTGGTAAGAGCTGCTTCAGAGCTCTTTTTTCAGTACTGGGAGACTGTTTTCAGCTAAATTTTTATATAACCCAAGCTGAACACAATAGTTAGTTGAGGTATAAACTTTTCTAAAGTTTTTTGCTGCCTTCAGTCGATAACAAGACTGTAATGCTGTGCAGGGCCTCATAAAGGATTAGGGGGCATACAATATATTGTGTTTGCATCTCTTGGGCAGGAATATGGATATTTCAGCCTACAACTTGCAACAGATGGTATTAAAATATGCCGGAATTTGCAGAAAATGGTGCTAAAGAACCACCGAAGAAGGAAAAAACTCAAGGGCCGGATATGATACTCGCCAAAGACAAAGATCTTGTTATGGAGCAGATACTTGAAAATATTAACAGTACACCTATTGGACAAGTCCTGAAGAAAATTGCGTCACTGCCACAGGGGCGGAGAGAGAAAGTGCTCGACGTACGGCAGCGGCTCACTGAGGGAAAATACGAAATCAATGAAAGGTTGGATATTGCTCTTGAGAAGGTTTTAGAAGAGCTCATTTCATAAGCAGTAAGCACGTATCGGTCAAAGATTATCAGTTTCATCTATCCAATTTGCTGCCCATACACGAGTACACTCATATTTCTGAAATTTTATTTGTCGTTTCGCATTATACTCATACATCGGAACATATCGGCCTTAAGTGCTTGAAAGAACAAGGGCATTTATATAAAATCTGAGTAAACTTGTTGTGGTAAGAGAATTTCAGAAAATCTTTATGAGGTGCAAATGTACATAATACCGGCAATTGACTTGATTGGGGGCAGGTGCGTCAGGCTTATTCAGGGCCGATACGACCGCCAGTTAATTTATCGTGATGACCCTGTTGAGCAGGCGCAGGAATTTGCTTTAGCCGGGGCAAAGTGGCTTCATATTGTTGACCTTGAAGGGGCGAAAGAAGGTCGGCCGGTTAATGCTGAGACTCTCGCGGCCATAGCAGCACTAAAACAGATGAAAATTGAGGTTGGCGGCGGAATAAGAGATGACGCTTCTATAGGCAAGATGCTCGATATGGGTATTGAAAGGGTAATAGTAGGTTCAAGAGCCGTTAGCGAATTTCAGTGGTTTGAGCAAATAGCTAAGAAGTTTGCACCAAAGATTGTCTTAGGACTCGATGCTCGAGGCAGAACTGTGGCAAAGCACGGCTGGACAAAGGACAGCGGCCTTGGCCTTTTGGAATTTGCCGTTAAGGCTGCAAAGCTTCCTATTGCAGCGATAATATACACTGATATTGCCAAAGACGGCATGATGGAAGGGCCTAACTTCGATACGACAGAGCGGTTAATTGAAGCCGTTGATGTTCCGGTTATCGCCTCGGGCGGGATTACAAAAACAGATGACATAAAAAAATTAGCCGAACTCGGAGCAGAGGCCGCAATAGTTGGAAGAGCGATTTACGAGGGGGCCCTTAAACTTTCCGATGCAATAGCCGCGGCACAACTCTGTTGAGCTGAGTAAGTAGAATCCCGAAATCTATTCCGCTATTTATAACCGGAATCACTTAATAATTTGGGATGTTAACTCGATATTACCCCCAAATTGGCTTTTCTGGTTACCAAGCCTTATTTTTATAAAATTCAAACGGTTAGTGAACTACATATGGTAACGGCCTGATTTGTACTGGTTCTCTGATTTGTCTCTGTCGGCACATTTTACAATCGCAAACTCCAACGAGCTTTAAGCTCGATGTTCCGGCAATGGTTTTTGTTTCGATTAATCTGGCACCTTTTGCCTTCATTTTACGAAGTGCCAATTTGGCCTCGTCTTTATCTTGTGAACCTACCGCATCAGTTAAGACCGTGACATTTCTTCCCCGCTGCAGCAGGCCCAGTGCTGTTGCTTTGACTGCGTCTTCAGTATAGGCACCTATTAAAATAAATTCATTAGCGCGGATTTCGCTGAGCAGTCTTTCGATTCGTGGCTCATCAAATGGGTCTGAACATCGCTTGTGGAGGATTATCTGCCGGTACCGCCTCAGTATGTCGGCAGGAAAGTTGATATTGTTGTCTGCGGCAAAACCAGCACGGCTGCTGAGCAGTGTATAGCTTATCTTCCTTTGGCCGTCCGTACCGTGAATACAGTGGCCGTTAGAAACACCATTATTATTGTTCGGATACACCTTACTGATCGATATGACAGGGATATGCTTCAGTCGTGCCCAGGCCATTATTCTTCGGATGTGTATCAGCACCCTTCTGTGGTTTCGGATACACTGACAACCATCTGCAAAAAGCAGGTCCTTTTGCGTATCAATGTCTATAATAATACGCTTCCCCCTCGAGCCGATTATCTGCCGAATCATTTTGAAACCTTCCTATTTTGACACAATAGATTCGGTGCCAATTGTCATTTTGGCCTTCTAATTGTTTCTACGTCTGCCGAATTATCCCGGATACCGGCATATTCCTTATTTAAGCGGTAAAAACACCTGATATCTGCGCCGACAATGGCCTTATTTACCTTCAAATGCACTTATCGAATTAAAACTACTACAACTTTAACAGCTATCAGATGTCCAAAAGGGGACGAGTCTTTGCTGCAAGGGCATTTTTTGATATAATGTCGGGCAGTTTTAGACTTTAGCGGCTTTTTAACGTAACGGAGGACTTATGGCTCGTGTGTTAAAGGAATATCCCTGCGTTTCCCTAAAGCCGGAAGATTTCGATGGCAAGATTGATTTTGCGCAGATTTTCGGACGTTCGGCTCCGGTACATATCGAGATAGGCTCCGGCAAGGCGACCTTTCTGGTAAGTGAGGCCAAAGTCACCCCTGGTGTGGATTTTATTGGTATTGAACGAGCGGGCAGATATTATCGCTGGAGTATTGACCGGATAGGCCGATGGAATCTGACAAACGTCCGGATAATCCTGGCCGATGCCGCATCATTTTTGACCAATCGTGTTTCTGATAATTGCGTTGACTGCTTCCACATCTACTTTCCCGACCCCTGGCCGAAAAAGCGCCACCACAAAAGGCGTTTTTTCTGCCCGAGTAATCTTGAGCAGTTAATTCGCTGTCTCAAAAAGGGCGGAACTGTCCGATTAGCGAGTGACCACAAGGAATATTTCGAGCAGATAAGCAGGCTCATAAACGCTCAGGAGCAACTGGAAAATATAGATTTCCTTCCAACAGCCGGTGCCCGGGGGCCGGAATATGTTGGAACAAATTTTGAAAGGAAATACCTTAAAGAGCAAAGACAAATATATACATTAGCTGCCCGAAAGATATTTTAGTGCTACAAAGCCGATTATAGTTAAAAAATCGAATATTAAAAAACGAAAATCAAAAAGAAGCAACTGGAGTATTTAGCCGAACGCGTAAGAAAACTACAGCGATTAACAAAAAGAATCTAAAGGGGAAAACTCGATTCATTCATTTAAATGCTTAGCCCCTGGACCTGTAGTCGGGGTATTTTGAAATAGTCATTCCGAGCGCAGTCGAGGAATCTATTGAAAAATGTCATTGCGAGGACATTTAAGGTGGACGCGGCAACCTCAACCACAACTCAAAACTACTCTCCTTCCCCAGCATCACAGGGAATTTACAAAAATAAATCCTTGTTTTCTTTTCCAAAATCAAGCTAACAACGGGGGCCGGCAGCCGGGGCGGGGGTCAAAACTTGACAAGAATGTAGAATGACGAGTTGGCTGGCTTTGGGTATTGGACGTAGCGAAAAGCGGGGGGAAATTAAAAATCAAAAGGTAAAGGGCAAAATTACAGATTAAGATTCAAAAACTGAAGCTTTGGATTTGCAGGCTCCAAGTGTCCACTTCTGCGGAAACTTTTCCCACATTTTGTTTTTAGAGTCGGATTAGGAACTTAGAGAAAAGAATACCTAAGTATCTTAGGTATTCCTCAGGATTGCGCTTCGGCCACTCTGCCATACCTGCTCAGGATTTTTTCAACGCAACATTTCTACAAGGTAATTTTATGTCTGACATTCAAGGCATACCTAAGTATCTTAGGTATGCCTTGAAAATAACTTATTTGAGGTGCCAAAAGGATGCAGGGGTTAGGGGTCAGAATTCGTGGGTCTTGGGCCGGTTTGTTTTGTTTAGGCCTAACTGGCTACATACTATATACTCACTACTATCGACTAAATACGAAATACGATATACGAATTTAATCTTGCGGTTTTTGACCAAGAAGATATAATTTGAAAACAGCTAACAACGGGGGCCGGCAGCCGGGGCGGCGAATTAGTGAATAGTCATTGCTTGTCCTGAGTTTATCGAAGGGGTGAATTGTATTTGGCGAATGGTATCTGAGGCAGCTTTTTATGGAATCATCCAGCTTACAGGAATTAGAACAAATTCCCGGCGTTGGTAAAACTATTGCCCAGGATATGCAGAATATCGGCATCCATTCTATTGTCGATCTTAAGGGCCGGCAAAGTAATTGATTATTGGTTAAGTATGATTGATTATTGAGAATTAAATTAGCCACAGAGGATCAAGAGATGAAGAAAAAAACTTATATGCTCTTTATCACAGCCCTCTTGCAAATGGGGTTTGTTTGTAATTACCAGTTAGCATGTGCGAAGACACCATCAACTGAACCAAACAATCCTATTAAGAAACAATCTCCTGACAAATCTCATAAACCAATTATAGACAGTAACAAACCATCTGATAGTAACCAATCTGCTCTTCCCAAAGGCACTGATTCAACTAGATTATCTAATGAAAAACTGCAAGCTAAAATCTATAAAGAGGCTATGGAGTGTTTTAGAAGGGAAATGGATAATTATAAATGGATAATTGAATATTCTCTTGTTGCATTAGGCGTTATTGTTGGAATTGCAGGTGTTGTTGTAACTATGGTTCTTTACATGCTACGGAATAGGATTAATAAGACAGAGGAAAAGGTTAACATAGATGACCTTTGGACTAAGGCCGGGACTGCATATTCCTTAGGGCATTATGAAGATGCTGCCGAAATCTGGCGTCAAATCAATAGTAAGTTTAAGGCTAATACCCGTCAGTTCTTCAACAACTGGGGCAGTTCACTTCTGAACTGGGCCGGAACAACAGAGAACAAAAATAAACGAGTGAGATTAGCTTCTGAGGCAATAGAGCAATACTTGAAAGCAGAGGAGTTCACTAAAGGAATAGCTGCCTACAATATCGCGTGTTGTTATGCTATACTTGACAACGAAGATGAGTGCGAAAAATGGCTCAATACCGCTAAGGAAACAGAAAGGTTGCTTTCTTGGAAGCGAGCAAGTGAAGATAAAGATCTGAAAAAGTATGCTGTCCGACAGTGGTTTAAAAACCTATGGGGACTTGAATAATCAACAGTGAAACGCAAGAGATTGGACGAGTCCGACATAGGCGGATAAATATTGAAGAAGTAACGGGAACTTGTCATACAAAGTGTATAATCATTGTTAGGTATAGAAGCGTAGCTGAGTAGCTATAAATGGGAAATATCAGTTTTATTGGATTTTGTTGAATATTTTGAAAGGAGTTGGGAAATGCACTTGGACAAGAAGTTAATATGTTTGGCCGTTGTTATAATTGGATTATCTTTGTACGCCGGCTGCACAAATGTTGATCAACTAGTCGGAAGGCAGTTAGATACCGTTATCGAATGGGAACTAAATGAAGGCGACAAGAAGCCAAAAGGTAACAGCGTGTTGGTAGCCCTTTACTTAGACACTGAGGATAGTCAAGATACAACGACAATAGCCGAATATCGATGTTACAACTATGGAGGCCGCGGTTACAGTGGAGTCAACAGTGTTCCTTTCAGAACTCCCTGGACGAGATGGGAAAAGATCCGCTCAAATAGATTTAAGAAAGAGATAGTAATCGATCCGGGACCTCCCTATAAGAAGGCCAAAAGAATCGTCACACTGATACCCGGTGAGGTAGCTAACTTAGGTCGAATAGTGTTGGAAAAAGTCGAGGCTGATGGGACCGCATCGATCGTCGGAACTATTAGAGATGAAAACGGCAAACCATTAGAGGGTATCACAGTCTCTTCAAGCAAAGCAGTGGTGACTACAGATGCGGAAGGTTCTTATCGTATTGATGGACTTGGACTTGAAGTGTGCGATTTAAAGGTAAAACAAGAAGGGTACATACCCAGCAGTGCAAAGGTGTCCATCAGAAACATGGACAAACGAATTATTAGGCAAGACTTTGTGTTATCCCGTAAGAAAAAAATAAGGTTGCGATATGTGATAAGTCCACTGGAAAAGGATGATTTTAATAGTCCCAAAGCAGTAGAGGGAACAGTGGAATTTCTTGTTGATAAAAATTTTGTGCCTCTTGTTGTAGAAAAAATCAGAGATAAAGATTTCAACCAATTTGTCGATAAAGTAAAACTCAGATTCAGAGTCGAAGATGGCAAACTGACTTTGCAGAATTCTTATGCACCAATTTTCTACAAAAGATATCGTATGTCTTCTGAAGAATTTGAAACAATCAGTAGTGTAGGTGCCTTGAACTACAACTCACAGCGTTGTCCTTCAATTCAAGAGGGCGATATTATTCTGATAAATGGCGGGAAGATCAGTAATTATACACTTAAGATCCTGTTTGAAAAGGTGCAACAAATTCTTCCTTAGATAGAGTACATTTACAGAATTTTATTGGGGACGTTTACCTTTTTCTGCCGAGGACTTTGCCGAAGAATAAAAAGATCAACTGAGCGGAGGTAGGAGATTATACGCGATTAGAGTTCGGATTTGTATTTGTAGGTGATGTGGCCTTTAGTGTAGAGGTCCTCGAGCCAGGTGTCGCGGGCTTAGGGGTCGAAGAGGGTTATCATTTGGGTATCGCTGAATTTGTTGAAAAAAATGTGCCCTGCCAGTGTCAGTTGATACTTCTTATGTTTTGGCAGTAAGTGATTTGACAGCCGGCTGTAGTAGGTTGGGAATTTCTGGTTGCAAAGTGGTCTGCTGTAGGGTAAACTTATTCCGAAAGAGCCTTTAAGATAGCAGGGGTCGGTGCCCGAGCGGCTAAAGGGGACGGGCTGTAAACCCGTTGGCGTAAGCCTACGTTGGTTCAAATCCAACCCGGCCCATTATTCAGCCTGCAAACTAAGCGCTCTTTTTCAGGCCAAATAAGCCAATAATCGAATAAGCAAACAATTATTTATCACCAAAATGTTTGACAACTTTGCTAAGTTAGGTAAAATCTCTGGTTTACGGAGATGTTCGGAGCCTTATTATGAAAACCTTTATAGCCAGGAAAGAACAGATAGACCACAAGTGGTTCCTCGTTGACGCTGAGGCTGCCATTTTGGGCAAAATGGCAGCTAAGATAGCTCCGATACTGATGGGCAAGAACAAGCCCACATACACACCTCATGTTGATACGGGTGATTACGTAGTTGTGATAAACGCTCAAAAGATTCGGCTCACCGGCAAAAAGGCTGACCAAAAGCAATACGATTACTACACGCACTATCCAGGCGGCCACAAGTACGTGAGTTTTGCAGATATGATGGCAAAGTACCCGGAAAAGGTGGTGGAACTTGCTGTAAGAAGAATGCTGCCCAAAAGTAAGCTCGGCAGGAAAATGCTTAAAAAACTTAAGGTCTATCGAGGGCCCGAGCATCAAAATCAAGCCCAAAAGCCCGAAAAGATAGAGTTATTTTGAGAAAGATTAGAATATGACAGAGGACAAAACCGAAGGCACAAAGGTGCTCGATGTCGATACGGAGGCTCAAGCCAAGCAGCGTATCGAGAAAAAAGAGCCTAAAGGCGGCTACTGGTGGGGCACAGGCAGAAGGAAAAGCTCTGTTGCCCGGGTTCGGATTAAGCCCGGTGACGGTAAGCTGGTGGTAAACAAACGCCAACTGAAAGATTTTTTCAACCGTCCACAGGACCGTGAAGCGGTATTGTCACCATTAAAAGCAGTAGATGCTGAGAAATCCTTCGATATCTTCATCAATGTCAGAGGCGGCGGCGTTACGGGCCAATCCGGCGCAGCACGACTGGGTATTGCCCGGGCTCTGAGAAACTATGACCAGAACTTTATGCAGCCATTACGTGATGGCGGACATCTTACGAGGGATAGCAGAATGGTTGAACGTAAAAAACCCGGCCAAAGTGGCGCGCGAAAGAAATTCCAATTCTCGAAGCGCTGATTTGCTTTATTTGTTACTGACTATTACAATAGCCGCTGGAAACTTAAGACCTGCGGCTTTGTTTATTTTAGGGACAAGTTTATGATTAAGGTTGCAATTATAGGAGCGAGTGGATATACCGGTGCCGATGCAATAGAGATTATCATCCACCATCCAGAAGCTGAACTTGTTTATCTGACAGCCCTTCCGCAGGAATGTGGCAACTTAGCAAATATCTTTGGCCAATTCAAAGGCCGATGCAGCCTGGATATCGAGCCTTTGGATATCGATAAACTTGCGGCACTTGCCGAAGTAGCACTTTGCTGTCTGCCGCACAAGGTCTCTATGGGCTTTGTCCCGAAACTGCTGGACAAAGGTCTAAAGGTCATCGATTTTAGCGCAGACTATCGAATTAAAGACACAAAGATATATGAGCAGTTCTATCAGGTAAAGCACACCGACAAGGCTAACCTCCAAAAGGCTGTTTACGGCCTGCCGGAACTGTTCCGAGAACAAATAAAAGGCAAAGATTTGATCGCCAACCCCGGCTGCTATCCCACCGGTGCTCTGCTGGCCGTAGCACCGCTGCTAAAGTCAAATCTTATTGAAACCGACTCGATTATCGTAAATGCGGTAACCGGCGCATCTGGTGCAGGCAAAAACCCGTCCGGCAAGTTCCATTTTCCCAATATGAACGAAAGCCTTTTCCCCTATGGTGTTGGCGCACACCGCCATATGCCCGAGATGGAACAGATAGCAAGCCAGCTTTCGGGCGACGAAGTTCAAATACTCTTTCAGCCACACGTAGGTTCATTCGACAGAGGCATTCTTTCCAGCGTTTATTGTCAGCCGAAGCAACAAATCAATGGCAAAAGTCTGATCGAATTGTACGAGAATTTCTATAAAAACGAACAATTTGCGCAGGTCTGTCAAGAACCGCCGAACGTTAAGGATGTTGCCAGAACAAACTATTGCCATATTTTCCCAACAGTTGCAAAGGGAACTGTTGTTTGCTTCTCAGCCATTGATAACCTCGTCAAAGGCGCTTCAGGCCAGGCAATTCAGAATATGAATATCATCTTCGGCCTCGAAGAGACGATGGGGCTTAGGTAGTATCACGCTGTGCAGCATTCATATTGTGGGAAAAGCAAAAAATAAACGGTTGTCCTTATTTATTTTGGTTTTGGAAAATCCAGAATTTTGAAAAAACAGCGAAATTCGGGGTTAAATTTCGGTGGGTTTGGGGTAAAAAGCGGGTTTATGGGCCAAAAACGCATTCAGGACATTGTGGAACCGTAGAAAACGGGCAAAAATGGGGTCGTTTTTTGATATTTTTTCACACTTTTTCACATTTTTTCACACTTTTTGCATTACTTTTTGACATATTTTGGCACTTTTTTGCCCCTGAATTTTAAGACTAAACAATTCGGGAATTGGGGAGCGTGAGTCGTGGCTCGGGGTTCAGGGGTCTGGGTTCAGGGGTGGGGCGCGATGCGGATAGCGGATAGTATATAGCGTACGGCGGACAGGTTGTGTATATGGTTACCAAAAATACACTTGCTGATGTCCGGTTTTGGTGGTATTATCTGGGCAAATCCGTATCTGTAAAAATAGGTCGGCAATATGGCAAGCGAAGTATTTGGTAAATATCTAAGTGAGATAAATAAGGCGTATTTGCGTGGGGATGCGACGGAGCATACACATCGGCCGGCGTTGAAGGCATTGATTGAGACTCTTGCAAGGAAAATTACAGCAACCAATTAGCCCAAGCGGACTGCGTGTGGAGCTCCAGATTACGTTGTCTCACGCAAAACCAGGGGACTTGACCAAAGTATTGGTTATATAGAGGCAAAAGATATAGGCACAAATCTGGTGCAGGCGGCAAAGGCAGAACAAATCAAGAAAAGATATTTGCCAAGTCTTCATAATTTCATCCTAACCGATTACATAGAATTTCGCTGGTATGTAAACAGCGAAAGACAATTAACTGCGAAACTGGCCGAAGAATCGGCGGGTAAATTCAAAGCGACTGAGGAAAAAGAGAAGAAAGTTTACGAGCTCTTAGAAGCCTTTTTGAGCCAAAAGCCGGAAAAGATTAAAATCCCAAAAGAATTAGCGACGAGAATGGCGCATAAGGCCCGGATGATGCGCAATATTATCAAAAAGACGTTCCAGCAGGAACCAGAATCCGGAACACTGCACGGACAATTCGAGGCGTTCAGAGAAATTTTGCTGCACGATTTAACTGAAGAGCAATTTGCTGATATGTATGCTCAGACTATCTGTTATGGATTGTTTAGCGCCCGGTGTCATATTGACGATATGACGATCTTCGGCAAAGACAAATACGCTGCATTCCACGGGATAGACGAGCGAGCAAAAGAACTAACCAGAGAACATGCTGCATATCTGCTGCCAAAGACTAATCCGTTTTTCCGCGATATATTTGGTGACATTGCAGGGCCTAAGTTAGACGATAGGATTGTTTGGCTGGTGGATGACTTGGTAGAATTACTGAAGCAGGCGGATATGGGAGTGATACTTCGTGATTTTGCAAGACGTAAAAAACGCAAGGACCCGGTAGTATATTTTTATGAAACATTCCTTGGAGAATATGATTCAAAACTGAAAAAGAAAAGAGGGGTTTATTATACGCCGGATGAGGTAGTAAGTTACATCGTGCGCAGCGTGGATTATTTGCTTAAGACAAAGTTTGGCTTGAAGCGTGGATTAGCCGATGAATCTAAAATCAAAGACAAAGATTTACACAGATTACTCATCCTTGACCCGGCGGTAGGGACGGGGACGTTCCTGTTTGAAGTAATTGAACAGATTTATAAAAGTTTTATCCAGCAAAAAGGGATGTGGTCAGGATATGTGAAAGAGCACTTGTTGCCGAGGATATTTGGCTTTGAGCTTATGATGGCACCTTATGCGGTAGCACATATGAAGTTGGGACTTCAATTAGCTGAGACAGGCTATGATTTCACCAGCGATGAGCGCTTGGGGGTATATCTTACAAATACTTTAGAAGAAGCAGAAGAAACAAGCAGAACGCTTTTCGCTCAATATCTAAGTAAAGAGGCAACAGCAGCAAATAAGGTCAAAAAAGAGCTGCCAATTATGGTTGTTACCGGGAATCCACCTTACGCAGGATTATCTGCAAATATGAATGACTGGATTGATCAACTATTAAAAAATAAACTTCCAGGCGAAAATGGAGCACAAAGTTATTATGAAATTGATGGAAAGTCTCTTGGTGAGAAAAAGGTTTGGCTGCAAGACGATTATGTAAAGTTTATTCGTTTTGGCCAGTTGGGAATTGAACAGAGCGGTTGTGGGATATTGGCTTTTATTACGAATCATAGCTATCTTGATAATCCGACTTTCAGGGGGATGCGTCAAAGTCTGATGCAGACCTTTGATGAAATATATGTTTTGGATCTACACGGAAACAGCAAGAAAAAAGAAACCTGTCCGGATGGTTCCCCTGACAAAAACGTCTTTGATATACAACAGGGTGTGTCAATTGGGATTTTTGTAAAAGAAACAGATAATAGAGCAGCTGCTAAAATATATCATGCAGATTTATATGGATTACGAAAAGGCAAATACGAATGGTTGAGCGAAAATCACATCAAAACCACAGACTGGACTAAGTTATCGCCGAATTCTCCATATTATTTCTTTGTCAAAAGAGATGAATCAAGAAGAAAGGAATACGAAGCATATTACAAGATTAATAATGTTATGCTGGAAAGCAATGTTGGTATGGTTACTTCCCGAGATAAGCTAACTATTCGTAAGACACCGGAGGATATTTGGCATACCGTAAATGATTTTGCTTCATTACCAACTGAACAAGCAAGGAGCAAATACTCACTTGGAAAGGATGTACAAAGCTGGAAGGTTCATCTTGCGCAAGCTGACCTTAATTCATCAAAAATAACTAAAGAGAAGATAACACC
The DNA here is from genome assembly GCA_016935195.1 of Sedimentisphaerales bacterium. GTDB lineage: Bacteria > Planctomycetota > Phycisphaerae > Sedimentisphaerales > Anaerobacaceae > JAFGRL01. Next base: position 4,357 of record JAFGRL010000129.1, on the reverse strand, counting down.
TGTTTTATATCGTCCCTTCGATATCCGCTATACATACTATACGGGAAAATCTGGTGGTTTTATTGCTCGACCGGTCTATAAAATCATGCACCATATGCTCATAGGGGAGAATTTAGGATTTACTTGGACGAGACCAATGAGTCCAAATTACGAATTTTCAGTTTTGTGTACAAATACTATTATAGATCAGTGTGTTGTTGGACTGAAATCAGCAGGAGCTGGTATTTCATATATAGGCCCCCTTTATCTTTACCCCAAAACCGAAAAGGACGATCTTTTTGAGCATACTCATTGTCCTACTGGTAAGGATGGTCGTGTTCCAAATTTATCGCCGGAGTTTGTGGAAGATTTTTCTCAGAGCGTAAAGTTAGAGTTTGCATCGGATGGTGTTGGTGATTTGAAAAAGACGTTTGGGCCGGAGGATATTTTTCATTATATTTATGCGGTTTTTCATTCGCCGGAATATCGAAGGAGATATGCGGAATTTTTGAAGATTGATTTTCCAAGAGTACCCACGCCAAAAAATAAACAACTTTTCAGTAAGTTGTGCGATATAGGAGAGGAACTGGTCAAATTGCACCTGATGGAATCGACAATTTTGGAAGATGATAGAAGAAAGCCTGTATTTCCTGTGGAAGGTGGCAGCGTGGTCGAAAAGGGCTATCCGAGATATATTGCGCATGCTGATATGCCGCAAAAGGGGAAAGTTTATATAAACAAAAAGCAGAATTTCGAAGGCGTAAGGCCAGATGTGTGGGAATTTCATGTCGGGGGCTATCAGGTTTGCGAAAAATGGCTCAAAGACAGGCGGGAGAGAAAACTTTCTTATGAAGATATAAGCCATTACCAGAAGATAATAGTGGCACTGGGAGAGACAATACAGTTAATGGCCGAGATTGATAAAACAATCGAAACCTACGGTGGCTGGCCAATTAAATAGAGCAAAGAGGACAAAATGAATCTCAAAGAAATTAAAGAAGCAAAAGAAGAGCAAATCAGAATTAAGAATATGTCGGGTGACAAGCAAGAAGAACGTAATAAAGCTCTTGATAAATTGGCATCAAAAGTTGGTGCAAGCACAATTAATAGATATCATGGTCATGGTCGAGCTACTGAAGCAGAAATTTTTGAGAATATTAACAACGCTCTACAAACAGAAACAATGATCGCTGTGTGCAAAATTGCTGTCAGAAATTTTTGGATAACTATGGTGGCAGCAATAGCAGCTGTCCTGAGTGCTTTAGCAGCATGGTCGGCAATTGTTAAATAATACATTGAAACAAATTAACAAACCAATCGAGGCCCACCCATCCTACGCAGAGCTCTCGCTGCCGCTAAAAGCTTTGGCGGAGCAGGGGTCGGAGGGCAAGCAGGCGGCTGGGTGCGACAAGCCTTTGGCCTGAGAGAGTAGTCCTCGGGACTCCGCCGTAAGGCGTCCCTTAGTGGACTGACGGAGAGCAGTAGATAGGTGAACAGTAGAAAAAGAAGATTGCTTCGCCCACCTAAGGTGGGCTCGCAATGACAAGGTTAAGCTTCGGCGGTAATCCAGAGAAAGAAAAAACTGGATGCCTGCTTCCGCAGGCATGACAAAGGGACGCAAGAATGACCCGTCTTGCCTGCACTATGCGGGAGTAAGGGACGACTAACAAAACCACAGCGATGCTGTGGGCTAAAAGTTTAGATCGCTTACAACGATAACCGGCCGAATGAATCCTTCGAGTACTCTCCCTGCGATTTTACTCAGGACAGGTCGGCAGGTTAACTGTTTGGTATGAGAAAAAAACCCCTTTCAGTGAAAGGGGCTAAAATTTTCAACATTTCCCCTGCCCACAGGTGGCAGGGCTAAACATCAGAGATGACATTTCTCAATAGATTCCTCAGAAGTGCAAGGGGTTTTTTCATACGGATATTATGGACGGTTGTTAGCGAGTAGTAAAGTAGAAAATGGATTCCTGCCCTCAACCTTCGCACGACAAACCAGGAACAGTCATCTCTTTTTGGTTGACGTGGCATGTGTTGAGTATTAATCTGCCAATATGTTGAAAGTTGCGACCTGTCAGTTTGCCGTGGGCGGTTCAATTACGCGAAACAGCCGGCAAATCCGGCAGCTTATGAGAAAAGCTGCCGGGGCCGGTGCCGAGGTCGTGCATTTTGCTGAATGTGCGCTTAGCGGCTATGCGGGAATTGATTTTCCAAACTTCCTGGACTATGACTGGCCGCTGCTCTGCGAAGAAACACAGCAGATTATGACACTTGCCAAAGAGCTTGATATTTGGGTTGTTCTTGGAAGCTGCCACAGATTAACCGAGCCAAACAAGCCGCATAACAGCCTGTATCTGATAAGTCCTAAAGGCAAAATTAAAGACCGTTATGATAAAAGATTTTGCCTTGCCAAAGAATTGAGACGTTATACGCCAGGCAATAGATTTGTAACCTTTGCGATAAATGGTGTTAAATGCGCACTGCTGATATGTTTTGACCTTCGCTTCGGTGAGCTCTACAGGCAGTTATACAAACAGGGTGTTAATTGTATCCTGCAATCGTTCTATAACGCTCGTCAAAAGGGCCCAAGCGTTCACACACATATTATGCGCCAGACAATGCAGGCACGGGCTGCAACAAATCACTTCTGGGCAAGCATGTCCAACTCCAGTGGTTACTATTGTCCTTATCCATCGTGTTTTATTCAGCCGGATGGTAAAATCTTAAAACAGCTAAAACAGCACCGCCAGGGTTTTATGGTAAATACGGTTGATTTGAGCAGGAAATTCTATGACCCTATGAGAGATTTCAGAGAGCTGGCAATAGCCGGCAAACTTACCACGGGTGCGGAAAATATAGACGACCCTCGTTCAAGAAACGTAACCGCTTTATAAAAGTAGAAAATAGAGGTAAAAGATGGCCAATGACAATATCACAGCACCAAGAGGTTTTTTGGCGTCGGGGGTAAGCTGCGGCATCAAGAAATCCGGCAAGTTCGATCTTGGCTTGTTAGTTTGTCCGACAGGGGCAAATGCTGCTGCTGTTTTCACAACCAACAAAATTGTATCGTCAGCGGTACAGATAAGCAGAAAGCACATAAAAAGCAGAACTACATCAGCAGTTATCGCCAACTCCGGAAATGCCAATGCCTGTACCGGCAGGTTGGGTCTCAATAATGCCGTCAAAATGTGTGTCGAGACTGCTGCTCATATTGAAACTAACCCTCACAAGGTTCTTGTTGCCTCAACAGGAATAATCGGCAAACAACTTCCCATAGATAAAATCACCAAAGGAATCTCAAAGGCAATTACCAAACTTTCAGCTTCTGGCTCTGCCGGTCTTGATTTTGCCAAAGCCATAATGACAACCGACACCAGGCCCAAACAGGCTATCGGCCAAATTGAGATATCAGGGGAAAAAATAACCATAGCCGGTGCAGTCAAAGGAGCTGGAATGATAGCACCCAATATGGCAACAACACTTTGTTTTATTACAACCGACGCTGCCATCTCCAGACCGTTGCTAAAGTCGGCCCTGAAAACATCGATTGGCAACTCTCTAAATAAACTTACTGTGGATGGCCATCAAAGCACCAATGACACAGCAATAATTCTTGCCTCCGGATTAGCAGGTAATCGTCTGATTGTCAGCAGATGCCCTCGATTCAGGAAATTCGAGAAAATGTTAACTGAGTTTTGCGATGATTTGGCTCGACAGATGGCCCTTGACGCCGAAGGGGCAACAAGAATGTTCAAAGTTGTTGTAACCGGTGCCGCTACAAAATCTGATGCCAGAAAAGCTGCAAGAGCAATAGCTGATTACCCGTTGGTAAAATGTGCCGTCAATGGCTCTGACCCCAATTGGGGACGTATTATCTGCGCAGTGGGAGACTGTGGTGCAAAGCTAAAACCGGAAGAACTCTCCTGTAAGATAGGCAATATTACCGTATTCAAAAATGGAAATCCTGTTAGATTTGACGTTAAAAAAGCAGGCAGAATCATATCACAAACGCAGCACACTATTACAATCGATTTGGCAGCAGGCAGACAAAGCGACTTTTGCTATGGCTGCGACCTGAGTACCGGCTATATTAAAATCAATGCAGGCTACCATACTTAATATATCACAGCCTTATACAAACCACACCTCATAAGCAGTTAGAGCTGGAGGGACAATTTATGAATCTAAACACAAGCTCTTAACAAGCAAAAGTTTAAAAACGCGCCCGGCAGGACTCGAACCTGCAACCTTCGGATTCGAAGTCAGTAAGTTAAAAAACTTAACTGCCTTAGTCTTTTACAAATAAAATTGAGCGCTAAATGGTCATAAAATATAAATCATCATGCAAGTACACCTCTCAGCGATGGGATAATAT
>JAFGRL010000128.1 GCA_016935195.1 Sedimentisphaerales bacterium | reverse complement strand
GGCCTCAAATACCTCCTTCACCAAAACACATAAAAGAGCACCAAGGGATGAAAAAACCAAGAGCGAAGGAATGATGATTAAAATAAGATAAACAAAGTTAGGATTGAGTCCAAGAATAATTGTTGAAGCTATTGTTACTATTGTTGTCATCGTAAAACCGAAAACAACACCTCCGAGCACTTTTCCCAGCAGTACTGAGGCTATGCTAATTGGCGCCAAAAGCAATCTTTCCAGAGAGCCGAGCCGCAGTTCGAAGTTTATAACCACTGCCTCCGCGGCGGTAGTACTAAAAAGAATCGTCATCGCGATCAGTCCGGGCACTAATTCTTTAAAATCTTGCGGATTTCTTAAATAGAAAGCTAAAATCCAGGTAATCGGAAAGACAATGCCCCAACTGACCGCCGGCGGCTTAAAATAATATGTCTTTATATCTTTCAAGGCGATATAGAAAATGCCTCGTAAGTTATCACGCCACATTTTACTTTCCTTTTTCAATTGCTAAAACTTCTGGCTCTAAACCTGTAATCTTCATAAACGCCTCTTCCAGCGACTTTTTGTTGGTTTTGGCCTTCAAAGCTTGAGGCGTATCAATCGCCAAAATTCTCCCCTCTACCAGAATAGCCACACGGTCGCATAAAAGGTCTGCCTCTTCCAAGTAGTGGGTGGTAAGAAAGATGGTTATTCCCTGCTGACGAAGGTTGGATATCAAATTGCGCAGGGAACGGGCAGCCACTACATCTAAACCGACTGTAGGCTCATCAAGAAAGAGAATTTCAGGGTTATGAATTAAAGCCGCAGCAATAGTTAAAGCCCGCTTCATACCACGGGAAAACGTGCGAAAGAGGCTGTCTTTACGCTCATAGAGTCTGAAGGTTTTTAGTAATTCTTCCGCTTTTTTCTTGCGCTCTCTTGAGGGAACACCATAAAGCTGCGCCATAAATAATAAGTTACCAAAAGCTGTCAACTCGTCATAAAGGTTTGAAATTTCCGGGACGACCCCAATACGTTTCTTTATCTGTGCAATTTGTGAATTAATGTCGAACCCCAAAATAGAGGCCTTCCCATCTGTGGGCTTGGAAAGCCCCGTAAGCATCCTTATAGTTGTAGTTTTTCCTGCTCCATTTGGGCCTAAAAATCCAAAAACCTCACCTTTGGCAACCTCAAAGTTGATATGGTCAACAGCAAGTGTCTCTCCATAAAGCTTTGTTAAATCTGACACCTGAATTATTGTATCTTTATTCATTTTTAGAATGCAATAACGTTATCAACTTTTCCTTTTGTTCAATTCGCGCCACGGTGCGCGTTAGCCCAAAGGACTTGCTTATGTTCAATTCGCTTAGTGCGGATATCTTCAAATCCGGCCTTACGGAGAGAATCCGCCAACTCCTTACTTGTATAGTAATTCTCGTTCCATAACTTTTGAGCCAATGAGTTACGCGGGAATTCAACGACAAGCACTTTGCCGCCCGGTCGCAAAATGCGATGGGCCTCTTGCAAAACCGCCTGAGGATTTTTCATCTCGTGCAAAGCCCAGAACATTACCACCGCATCTGTTGTTTTGCTTCCAATAAAGTCAAGTCGGGTTGCATCTTTACGAATACAGCGAATGCGCTTAGTATTTTTGGTAATGTTTCGGTCATTTGGAAAGCTGCTGGTAGAAATATCTACTCCTGTAACCTTTTGATTGTAGGTATCGGACAAGTACCGGACCAGTTCGCACGCGCCGCAACCCAAATCAAGCACGCGATAAGCTAAACGCAGCTCTTGGCCGATTCGCTGATACAAACGCGGTTTAATTTTTTCGTAAAAGTCATCAGACAGCTTTGCAGAAATCATCGGCAGCACCTAAAATGAAATAACCCTATCCGCATCTGCAACCCACCTTGCTAATTCTGTCATTTTGGCTTCCTTCGCACCTTCAAAATAGGGCTCGCCTTTATGTATTCCACAACGAGCCTTACAGGTGCCACACACTTTGACAGAGACGCCTTTTTCAATCAGTTCCTTCAACATTTTTCCTAAATCAAAGTAACCTTCAGACGGCTTAGCCGCATCACGAGCCAAATCAACCGAATCGTTCATCAAAAATATGTTTACTTCCAAACCTGCGTTAAGCAACTGTTCAGCAAGCCTGAGCCCATTCCATGTTATATCTGAGCCATCATACGGGTTTCTGTTAAATACGATAAGCGACTTCATTTGACTCCTTTTTTTATAGCGATTGCTTCTTTTTCCCTTTTATAACATAAAGACTTGCCAAATCAGGATTCTTGGTTTCAAATATATCTTGTCCTTTGATTCCTAAAAAGAATTCGGTTTGAGTAAAAAAATACTCTGCAATGGTTTTCTCAATTTCTCTTATATCAGCGTGCCTAATCTTATTTATGTAAGAATCTGGTTTTTCAGATTTTTTTTTGAAGAATTCGGAATCGGGATTAAGCAGCATAGTAAGGAGTTTGCCGCCCGGTCTAAGGACACGGGCGGTTTGCTTAATTGCTTCTTTGTAATTTTCTATAAACTGTAAAGAGGCAATATAAATAACTGCATCAAAGCTATTATCTGCGAAATCCATATTTTCAGCCGAGCCAACTACAGTCCTTATGTTATCTGGTGCCTGATTTAAAGCCTCTTTGGAAATATCTAAGCCGGTAACGTTGAAGCCATTTTCGGATAGGCCCGCTTCTATAATTGCAGGGCCGCAGCCGACACTCAAGACGTTTTTATCTCCTTTTAATTCCCGCAGGATATAGTCCAGCTCGGCTTTAAACACATTCTTCCAAAAGTCTGTGTTGCAGGATTGTAGGTATTTCTGCATATTACTCATCGTATTTTAGAAAAATTTTTCGCGCCACCATAAAAAGTGGCCCCATAAATTATCAAGTTTATATTTATCGTCCTCTGGAACGCCCGGCCAGGATTTGATTTCCTCTAACAGCATACTACAGGGTTTATCTTCCGCTAACAGTTCGTATGCGCAATTGATGAGTGTAAATTTTTTACCTGCATCGTTGTCATTCGGGTTATGGTCCGGGTGATATTTCAGCGAGGCCTGCCTGTAAGCTTTTTTCAGCTCTTCTTCGGTTGCGTTTTCTTCGACACCGAGAATTTTGCATGCTGCGCGGCGAGCCTGCAGTTCACGATTTATTCTTGCTCTGAAATCGTAGTCGTCTTTTAACATCAGTTCGTGCCTTTGATACTTTTGTATAGTTCTGAGAATTTCTTTCTGTATTCACTTAGTGCATCTATAATCATTTGGCCGGTAGAGTATGCCTCGGCGATGCGACGGTCATCCGGCAGTTTCAAAGCAATTTTTATTTTCTCAGCTATGCAATATTTTTCCACATCATCGTTTCCAATGCCATAGCGGTTGATGGCGACAGCAAAAGGCAAATTCATTTTCCTGACTAAGTCAACAGCCAGTTTCAGGTCGTTTAAGCCGAATGGCGTCGGTTCAGTAACAAGCAAAACAAAATCTGTTCCTCTGATTGCCTCGACCACCGGACAGGATGTGCCCGGCGGGACATCGACTATTGCCAGGCAATCCTGCTTTATATGCTTTTTCACTTCCTTTATCAATGAGGGCGTTCTGACGTTGCCGATACATAACTTACCGCTGATAAAATCGATATTTCCAGCTTTGCCGAGTTCAATATCTCCGATATTGAGCGGTTTTGGTTTAATCGCATCGACCGGACAAACTCGCATACATCCGCCGCAGGAATGGCAAAGCTGTTCGAAGGTCAGGACACTTTCTTTTATGCAAACAATAGCACTATACTGGCAGATTTCACCGCATTTGCCGCAGCCGATACACTTTTTCAAATCGACTTCTGGAACGTCTATGGTAACCTCTTGGCTACGGTCGATTTTCGGCTTTAAGAAAATATGTCCATTCGGTTCTTCGACGTCACAATCGAGATATTGAACCGGCCTGCCTGAAGCAGCTATATATTGAGCAAGATTGACAGCAATTGTGGTCTTGCCTGTGCCGCCTTTTCCACTTGCAACTGAAATAATCATAGGCCTTGCGTAAGCCCCTTTCCGGCTATAAGAACCCACTGGCACCTGCTCGTCGCCTTTTTAATTGAGAAACCTTTCTTCGTAAGATACGGTTCAATGTCTAAAAGTGTTGTGTTACTTACTTCATGTGTTCTGCCTTCAAGGGCGTGTATCTTATCCATAACTTTGAAACCATCTTCTGTAAAATCACTCAAGACAAGTTTACCTTTTTGCGAAAGTATACGGGTTAATTCATCTATGACCTTATAAGGAGTGCGTAAATGATGCAGGGTATTGACAGAAAAAATCATATCGAAGCTTCCATCGGCAAAACTGGTGTGTTCAGCGTTTTCTATTCTAAAATCTACATATTTATCAAGTTCAAAATATGCTAAATTAAGTTTTGCGAAATTCAGTTCTTCTTGCGAAATATCAAAAGCAACAAACGAATG